>JAXHSZ010000350.1:0-7919 GCA_034190725.1 Thermodesulfobacteriota bacterium | reverse complement strand
CAATTCCCAATTGGAAGGAAATTGATCAGTCTTTATGGGTAAATTATCTGTATGGCCCTCAATACCGATGGAAAGAGAAGATTTTTTTATCTCATCTCCAATCTTGTCTAGAAGAGGATAGGCACCAGGATTTACATCAGCGGATCCCAAGTCAAATAAGACTGCATCAGATATATCCAAAACCACACCTCGCTTGGTTACGGAAACCTTTACCTGACTTTCAAAGCCTTCTCTCTCAACAGCTTTGTCGAGAGCTCCCTTAAGGCCGGATATCACTTCACCTGGATCTCTATATGTCTTGGCAATGTCCTGACGAGGCACAATGACCTGATCTCCCTTATCCGTCTTAAACCCCCCGGGAAGTATCTTGAAGCTTCCTTGGAAGCCGCTCACAAACTGGACTACCCTTCCTACCTTAAAGGTGCTAAAGGCAATCAATATAATAAAGAATGAGATCATCAATAAGACCATGTCACAAAATGTCGCTACCCAAGGGGGGTTTTTAATGTCCTCCGGTTCAATGGGTCTTCTTTTCTTTCTCACCTTCTTCACCCATTTTATTCCGCAAGTTCCTCAAATGATGTCTTTCTCTCTGATGGAGCCAGGAACACATTGAGTTTCTGTTCAATGATTCTGGGATTATCACCAAACTGTATTGCGATAATACCCTCAATGACCAATTGCCTTAATCTGACCTCTTGCTGACTGCGTAATCTTAACTTCCCGGAGATGGGTAAGAAAAGCAGATTGGCAAGCAATGAGCCGTAAAATGTGGTTATTAAAGCCACGGCCATGGCCGGACCTATTGACTTGGGATCGTCCATGACCATCAGCATCTGTACTAAACCTATCAATGTACCCAACATTCCCATAGCAGGCGCAAATGTCCCCATGGTGCTGAATATTTCTGCTCCCTTTTTGTGCCTCTCCTCAGTGTACTCAAGTTCCGTACCGAGCATCTCCATGATGGCTTTTGGCTCCAAACCGTCTATGGCCAGCTCTATTCCCTTTGCCATAAAAGGATCTTTCACATCATCCATCAACTTCTCCAGAGCAAGGATTCCTTCTCGTCTGGCAATTTTTGAGAAATTAACCAATGCGGCAATCTCCTCGGAATAATCAGGCATCCTGTGAACGAACGCATTTTTTACAATTCGAAAGACACCTAAAACATCTGAAAGAGGATAATTGATGAGGGTTGTTGCTATTGTTCCTCCCATAACAATCATCATAGAAGGAACACTTACAAACCAACTCAGTCCACCCCCGGATTTAATAGCAAGCATCATCAATATAAATCCGGAAAAAATACCAAGGAACGTGGTAATATCCATAGACAGGTATGCGCCCCATCAGATGGAGGCAAAAACTCCCCCTTTCAATTACGTTTGGGAAACTTATAAGCAATGATTGTGCCAATTTGCGAGTCATTCCAGTGGGTGGGGATTGTTAATGATGGGTCAATATATTCCTAGAAAAAAGCATACAAACGTCTTTTCTAAGGCCAAAATGGAGGATTTACTACAACATATTGCAGTATAAGACACACACTTGAATAAGAGGTTTCAAGTAATGAATTTATGAGGGGGTGGGAGAGGGGCTGTTTTCCTTAGAGTGAGGCGGATTCCAGCTCTTTTTATGTGTCAAACTTTAACTTCCCGTTGTCATAGAATTGACACTTAAAAGCCTCTATGGAAAATCAAAGAGAGGTGTTTCCCTCCTGAGAGTTTCAATGCTTTCCCTGGCCTGTGAGAGGTTTGGATCTATTACCAATACCTTTTCAAATTCATGGGTGGCATCTTCAGTCCGACCCTGTACAGAGTATAGATTGCCAAGATTCAGACGAGCCTCAACGTAGTCGGGATTTATCCTGATTGCTTCCTTATACTCATGTATGGCATTTTCGTATTCGCCTTTTCTTTTATATATAACTCCTAAATTATTATGGGCTTCAGCAAACCCGGGAGTGTTCTCTAAAGCCTTTCTGAATTCAGAAAGTGCCTCATCCGTCATTCCGGATCCATCATATGCCAGTCCCAGGTTATTCCGTACTTCACTTAAATTCGGCAATACATTGAGTATGAAACGATATTCTTGAATTGCAGCATCAAAGGCCTTCAAATTCAAAGATATATTCCCCAGGTTATAATGAGCATCAAGGTTATTCGGCTCAACTTCTATCGCCTTCTTCCAAACCTCCACGGCGTTCATCGGCTCCTCTTTCCTGAGATATATATCAGAAAGAAAATCGTATGCTTCCATATCCCGTTGATTCGTTTGAATCAAGTGCATAAGCAATTGGATTGCCCTTTCATACTCCTCCTCTTTCATATAAACCAGTGTATTTTTCAATTTTTGGTCTCTTTTATCTATAATCTTCAGGTTTTCTCTGGCCATCTTATGATATGGATCTATTTTTAAGGTTCTCTGAAAGTAGTCTCTCCCTGCCTTATAGGCTCCAAGAGTTAAAAAGGAACTCCCCAGGTTGTTCAGTAATTCAGGATGGTTTGAGTTGATCTCTAAGGCCTTTAAATAAGCACTTATGGCATCATTATACTTGCCCATCCCCTGGCACAACACCCCTAAATTGTAATGGGCATTGAACTCCTTGGGACTGATTTTACAGATGGTTTTCAGATGTTCTATAGCTTTCTCAATCTCACCCTCTCTGGCATATATGGACGCAAGATTATTGTGGGCTAAGATGTGTTCAGAATTCACCTCTATGGTCTTTAAATAGTATTCTTTAGACTTGGAGAACAGCCCCAATTTCTCGTGTAAAACGCCAATACCGAATAAAGCATCGGTATTCTCCGGTTCCATTTTAAGAGTGCTTTCATAACATGCCAATGCCTCGTCCCAGTCTCCCATCTCTTGATTGAGATGTCCTAATTTCACCTGGGCCATAATATGATCCGGATTCAATTCAACCAGCTTTTTATACGTATCCCTGGCCTTTCCTAACTCCTGAGCTTTGATATGTCTCATGCCCAGGTCATAGAGGTGTTTTACATCATATTCATTATCAGCTTCTGATGATCTCGATACTGTAGTCAGTATCCCACTCATTATTACTCCTCCTCAATTAATGGCAGTGTTCAAGCCTTTTCAGACCTTCCTCTGCCTTTATGCATTGTGGATCGATTTCCAGGGCCATCTGGAATGCCTGGACGGCTTCTTGTAATCGTCCTGTAGAAGCACAGGCAGCTCCCAGGTTGAGATAAGAGCTCACGCATGCAGGATCACATTCAATTGCCTTTTTCACCTCGGCAATGGCTCCTTGAAAATTCTTCATTTTAAAGAATATTCCTCCCAGTTCGTTATACACTTTAGCTTCCTTACCAAAGGAATACAGGGTACGAAAGAGAAACCCCTGGGAAGGATCTTTTATTATCTTTTCTCTTGAGCTCAAATATCTTTGGTAGGTAAGAACCGCAAGCCCATATTCTCCCCTCTTCGTCAAGATCTGGGCCAGAACAAAGAGAATGTCCATATGATCAGGATGGATCTCCAGGGCTTGTTGACATACTGTGCTGGCTTCGTCCAGCTCACCTTTTTTCATATATATGTCTACCAGCAATCGCAAAGCAGAGAGATGAAGTGCCGTGTAACGGCCGTCGTTATCCATGGTCTTCGTCATTGATTCGGCATAGATCATGGCATCATCACAGCGGTCGAGGTTGAAATAAGTCCTCGCCAGATAGAATTTCGTGATGAGATCATCCGGATCCCTCTGTATCTCTCCCTCCAGGATATCCAGATCCCGCCTGTATTTCGTTATCATCCTGTCTCTATCCAAGTAATAGCCGAAGTGATTGATCCGCAAACTGGAAAATACGGTTTTTCCTTTTATGGCTACCAGTTCATGGATTCTTCGCTCATACAAAATACCCTTGCCGTTGCGAAACAATCTCAAAAGGTAGTGGATGCTCGAAAGCCTTTTGTTCTTATTCATATTCTGGATTGTAAAATAAATCCCGTCTGCTTTCTCTTTTTGTATCAATTTTCTGATTTTGGGTGCGTCTTCCTGATCTATTTCCTCATCTGCGTCGAGAACAAGTATCCAATCTGATGAAGCCTCGCTGATGGAGACATTTCTCGCTTCACTGAAGTCACCACTAAAGGGATGGGAGAGAACACGCGCACCAAACTCCTCTGCAATTTCAACAGTCCTGTCGGAAGACCCAGTATCTACTACAATCATCTCATCCACAATCCCTTTTACACTATTCAGGCAATTGGGGAGGAACTCCTCTTCATCTTTCACGATCATACACAGGGAGAGGGTTGGGGATTTTAAGTCTGGAATCTGCGACTTGGCTTGAGGCCCTTTGTGCTTTTTATGTTTTCTCTTCTTTGACATCAACTATTTCCCTGCACGAGTTATCTCTGTTTAATTTGCTGTGTCATGTTTTTGTCAGCAGTCTTCATGTCTCAGCTTATACTTTTTAATGATGAATTCTGCAAGAAACAATTTCCTGGGTGATGTAAATTGCCCCTCATGTGTACTGAAATGTATGTTTCAGGTGTCAGTATTCAGATTTCAGGTCTTTTTTTACGCCTCCTGACAGTTGAAACCGGAAGTAATGTAAATAGAGAATAAACTACTTTTGTGTCAATATGAAGGGTGCATTTTTGTCATTGATGTTTCTTTCATTTGAATGTGTTTCGAATTTCGTGCTTTAGACTTCGGATTTTAAGTGGGTGAACATTAATCTAGTAATGCTTATTGTAAAAATTGAAATGAATTCACTACTGAACCTGAATGGATGATCCAATATTGGTAATCATCTCTTGTATATCCGGCTGCTTGGGATTCAACTTGAGGGATTCTTGAAAGAAGTCAAGTGCTTCTCTTTCCCTTTTCTGCTGGAAGAAGCAATGACCGAGAGCATTGTATGGAATGAAATTATCGGGATCCAAGGCTATCACGTTTTTGAAACTGCTGCTCGCCTCTTCCCATTGCCCTTGAATCTTATACAACATGCCCAGGTGAAAATGGGCAGGAGCGTACCGATGATCTATGGCTGTTGCTTTTGTAAAACACCTCTTGGCTTCCCTGCTTCTGTTTTCCGCAAGTGCTATCTGCCCCAGGCTCACAACAACCTCCGGATCTTCATAGTTCTGCGGCAGCACGGTCTCAAAAACTCTTTTGGCATCCGAATATCTTCCGGAGTTGAGGTAAATGTAACCGAGGTTCTTCCAAAATATCGGATTCTTCCCGTCCAACTCAATGGCCTTCTTCAGATTCTCCTCTGCCTCTGCGGACATTCCTTTCCTGAAGAGGGCACAACCGAGACCATTAAAACCTTCAGAAGACATTGGGTCAGCTTCGATCGCACTTGTAAAGCTTTCTATGGCTCTTTCCAGGTTTCCGGATTTGAGGTATTCCATTCCCGTAGCCACTCTGAGTTCTGTTTCTTTCTTTTTTGTATCTTCTGCTTTACTTCTTTCGAAGGAATCAACAGACAATCCAGCTTTGTCCTGAATGATTTGCTCCCTTGCCTCCGGCTTGATGTTCCACTTGTCGAAGAATAGTTTTTTATTTCTCTCTATTTGTTTTGTATAGTTTATGCCATTTCCCGCAAAACTCCGGCTTCCAAAATGGTGGATGAATACATCGCCTGCCACCATCAATTTATATCCAGCCATTCTTGCCCTGTAACAGTAGTCGTCATCTTCATAATTCCCAAGGCCAAACCTCTCATCTAAAAGACCGATTCTGTCGATCACCTCTCTTTTTATCAGCATACAAAAACCAATGATCCGGAATGTCTCAAACCACCATCCCTTATGATGGTTTCTAAATTGGGCAGCATAACTGTGCATCTCTTCCATACTAGAGTAATCTGCATTCCTGTCCAATTGGGAACCCACCACATAATTGGAGCACGGCCCTACAACGCCGATCCTTGCATCACTCTCCGCACATCTTATCATCTCCTCAAGCCATCCCTCAGTCAGGACAACATCATTATTGAGAAGGAGGATATACTCTCCTGTAGCAATATCCATGCCCTGATTACATCCCTTTGCAAAACCAAGGTTCTGCTTGTTGCAGATCAGCCTGCAATCTGTCTTGGACTCTGAATCATGGATCATGGATCGAAGGTATTCAACAGTGCCGTCTGTGGACCCATTGTCTACAAAGATCAATTCATATGAAGCGTCTGTGAACCTTTTGAGACTGTCAATGCATTTCTTTGTAAATTCAATTTGATTATATGTAAGAATGATAATGGAGGCTTTTGCCTGCACCACATTTGGTGATTCAGATGAATGGGTGAATGGAGCACTTTCTGGAATATGGTATGGTTGGATATTTCTTTTTTCGGTCTGCTCTATTGAGCCATCCCTGTTGATAATGATGTCAGGCTGTATCTTCCCAAGCCACCGTCCATGCAATCGTTCTATGTTCTCTCTTGTTTTTGTAAAACGTTCTTTCCCACTCTGTGATTCATAATGTATCAGTATACTTTCGGGTTGGTATACAAGTTTCCATCCCTTCATTTGGAGTTTGAAACAGAGGTCCACATCCTCATATCCATTCCAATACCCTTCATCGAAGCCCCTGACCTGATCAAATGCAGATCTTCTTATCAGCAGACAAGCAGCCGTCAGCGCTTGATATGTTCGCATTTGATTTGATTCAACAAAATCTTCGGGTTTTTGATAATAGATATGCCGAGCAACGAGTGGGTCCGGTAGTTTTTGGTCATCAATAATCAGTACACCAGCATGTTGAATTGTCTTGTCTGGGAATAAGAGTTTACTTCCGACAGCTGCAACTGAACTATCTCTCTCAGTGACTCTGATAAGTGGTTTCAGCCAGTTGGACATTGCAGCCACATCATTATTCAGAAAGACAAGGTACTTCCCGGAGGCCATATTTGCCCCATAATTGCATGCTTTGGCAAACCCAAGGTTTTGCTCATTGGAGACTACTTTAATAGAAATATCTTCAGACAGAGAACGTTGAACAGTCTTGAGGTATTTTATTGTTCCATCAGTTGAGCCATTGTCCACAAAAACAACTTCATAAAGATCTTTTGATGTATTTTTCAAGAGTGCATTCAAACATTCTCGTGTGTATTCGATTTTGTTAAATAAAGGAATAATAATAGAACAATCAGGCTTACTCTCTGTTTCTTGAGTAATTACATACTGGGGATCAAGACTGCTGGAGAATTCTAATTCAGATATATTTCTGGCACTCTGATCTTTATAAGAGTATGTGATCTCCTTATTACAGAGTTCATCCACATGGAAGTAATAGAGACGCGAGTTTCTATTGATTTCTTTGGGCTCAGTCATGATGGAATCATGTGTTATATATGCAATTTGTCCTTGAACTTCAGCAGTTATGAGCCTTTTCTTACATTCTCTATCTCCATTTCCTTTCATCAATTCAATCAAAGAGACGCCTCGCAAATCCAACTCGCAGACATTAAAGTCAATCAAATCCAAAATAGTCGGCATAATGTCAATTGAAGATACGTGTGTATCAATGTTGGCAGGGCAGATATCCAAGTCTTTGTGAGGCTTTATAAGAAGCGGCACATGGATCTGATCAGGAGTCACGGTCAAACCGTGAAAGAAGTAAACGTCATTCTCACCCAGGGCCTCGCCGTGGTCGGATGTAATCATTATCAAAGAATCATCATAAATTCCAAACCTTTTCAGTTCATTGGTGAGTTCTTGTATCTGATCATCAGTATACTTTATTCCACCATCATACTGGGCTATATAGTGTTTTAAATCCCTTTCATAACGGACAAGCTCTCTATTCTCATCTCTTTCAGAGTGCAACACTTGATATTCTGGTATTCCCCCAATGGGTCGATCTTCCGGAACAACTTTGTTGAGATACTGCGGTTCTTTGAAGAACTCGTCATTTACAAATATCTTATTATAAGGTT
>JAXHSZ010000035.1:0-5224 GCA_034190725.1 Thermodesulfobacteriota bacterium | reverse complement strand
AGAAATCATCCCCAGAAGTAAAAACGGAGTCAGTAACGATTCCATTAGATGTTTTTAGAAGAATCTTAATAAGTGATGTCGATAGAGAGGCATAGATCTTACCCCTGATTCCTATATATAGACATTAGAGTGTTTTAGAACTTTGATACTCAAGAGCTATGCGGGCTCATTGCATTTTTTACCGAAAGATCACAATGGGTTTAGTTCTTGCAGACTATTGAAGGCTGATCCGTCAAGTGAGAAACTGTTGCCCATTACTGGCTGGAGAAATCCGCTCACGTTTCAAGAATAGTTTTCAAAATTTAGTTGTCAGGAGATTGGAAAAGGCTTCGCATTGAAGGCTTGAACATTCGTCTGAAACGGATTATTTTTGGATGGTATTGACGGTTATTTGTAACAAAAGGAGGTTTTATGAAATCTAACATTTGTTTTCTATTTCTTTCGTTCATAGTCCTTTTTGGAAGTACTGATGTATATCCTGAATCCGTCCGTGGGGTTACGGACACAACGATAAAGATCGGGGCGCTATACGATCTTACTGGGCCCACAGCAGGAGATGTGGGACTTCTGCTGACCGAAGCACTCAAGAATTACACAAGACATATAAACGATAATGGTGGGATCTTTGGGAGAAAAATAAAGTGCATAATCGAGGATGATCGGTATTCCATTCCCGCAGGGTTAGCTGCCTTTAAGAAACTTGTGTTTAAGGACGAAATATTAGCCCTGACTGGGCCGGGGTGTGTAGGGGAGGCCAGGGTGCTTTCAAAACACATACAAAGATTAAAGGTTCCTAATATAACGGGAGGTCCTGATGAATTTCAGGTGAATCCGTTGAAAAAGTATATATTCATGCCTTTCAATGTATACGACAATCAATTGGGGGTGATATTCGATTATATTGTCAATGACCTTAAATCCCAAAAAATGAAAATAACTCTTGTTTACTTCGATTCGGAATCGGGCAAAGTAGCCCTTGCATCCACAAAGAAATGGGCTAAATATTTCAATTTTTATTTTGATACAGAGATCATCAACTTGGGCGCCCCGGATGCAACTTCCCAGGTATTGAGTATTAAAAGAAAAAAATCAACCCTTATTGTAATACATCATACATCTCCTGCAACAGGTGTCTTACTCAGGGATTTAAAGAAGTTTGGTCTTGATATTCCTGTTTATGGAGACCTGGTAAGTTGCATGGAGGATACAATAACGCTGGGGGGAAATGCATCGAAGAATTATATTGGAGGTCATCCCTTCTCTCCCTGGTATGATCGTGGGGAAGGAGCGGAAAAGTTACGTAGAATAACCCTGAAGTATAAACCCGGCACTGAAAAGCCATATCGGAATCAAATATATAGTGCAGGCTGGATTATTGCGGCTGTCCTTTACGAAGGGATAAAGAGGGCTGGAAAGGATCTCAATAGTGAGACTCTGGTGAAGGCATGGGAAGGGATGAGTGATTTTGATACAGAAGGGCTTACAGGGCCTATCAGCTTTTCCCCCACTCAACATCAAGGGGTGTTCCATACAAAGCTCTTTAAAGCTGATCCGGGAAAGGGGAGATTTGTCCCTATTACAGATTGGAGACTGCCTCCTGAGATAAAATGAAATGTTACCCCTTTTGCCGTAAAATCCGTAATTTCTCACAGGATTAGGTATAATCTACACAGTGGGACACTTTCATTTGCTCTTTATGGATGGGCATTGGAGAGGAGGTCATAATTATGGGTACCATCAAGAAATCATTCTTTTTTATGAGATATGTGTTAGCAATTTCTGCTCTGTCTTTCACTCTATTGTCAGCGAATCTTTGTAAATCATATGGAAATGACGTCCCGGGAGTAACGGACAAGTCGGTAAAGATAGGTCTCATGGGAGATTTGACAGGACCTGCAGCTGACGTCTGGATCCCTTTTGCCAACGGGATCAGGGCATTTTTCAAGATGATGAATTATGGAGGGGGTATTCATGGGAGAAAGATAGAATATATCCTCGAAGACGACAGGTATTCGATACCTCTTGCTCTCTCCTCTTTCAAAAAGCTGGTTTTCAAGGACAAAGTCTTTGTTCTTCAGGCAGCTTCGGGAGTTGGCCATTCCGCAGCGATCATTCCACTCGTTGAAAAGGAGAAGATACCTCTCATTACACCAACAGGTGAAAGGAAGTTTTTTGTTCCCGCAAGAAAGTATGTGTTTTCGACAATTCCATGGTATGAGGACCAGGCAAAACTGGCGGTGGAATATGTCTTCAATGATATGAAATTGCAAAGTCCTGTGATTGCTCTTTTATACGGGGATGTGGGTTCCGGCAAGGACAGCAGAAATACCTTTCGCGAATTGGTCAAGATATATCCTGTAAAGAAGTATGTAGAGATAGCTTTTCCTCTTGCAGCTATGGATTTTACATCGGAAATGCTTGCCATGAGGAGGTCTAAACCTGATATTGTCTATATCCACGGACACGCTGCGCATGCTACTTCAATTTTGAAAGCCGCACGCAGACTGGGACTTTCTTCGACTTTTATAGTAGCTCAATACGCATGTGTCGATAAAGCTGTAAAAATATCCGGGAAGAATGCTTCAGGATTACTGGGTATTAATTGTTTTGGTACGTGGGATGATGCAAGCACAGGCGTGAACCGTTTAAGAAAAGCTTCTCTGGCATACAATCCAAACGTCTCTCGAAGGGATGCCAACTTTTTTCAGGGGTGGTTTACAGGAATGCTTTTTTATGAAGGTCTCCAGAATGCAGGAAGGGATCTTACGCGCGAGACGTACCTAAAGGGACTGGAGGCCATAAAAAACTTTGACACAGAAGGGATATGTGGGATAGTATCCTTTAGCCCGGATGATCATAAGTCAATAGAGTACCACAGATTCTATAAAGCGGATATAGAAAAAAAGAGATTTGTGCCCATCTCAGGGTGGAGGAAGCCCAAGGATTATTAGGTTGTATGATCCCGGGCGTTCTATTGAGACATTCTATAAAAAGGAGGATACCTAATGAAAAGAAGGCTTTCTGTAAGTTGCTATTGCCAATTGAGTGTGTGCTTTTTGGCTGTTTTATTCTTGATTCTTATCGGGAGCGCCGATGGATATGCAGAACCTGTGAGAGGAGTGACGGATACTACGATAAAACTTGGGGCAATTTTAGATCAGACAGGACCTATTGCAGGGGATATCACTTTGCCGGTGACTGAGGCCCTTAAAAATCACATACGACATATCAATGAACATGGTGGTTTTTTGGGAAGAAAAATAAAGTTGATTATTGAAGATGACCGTTATTCCATACCGGCAGGGATCGCAGCCTTTAAGAAACTCTTATTCAAAGACAAAATCTTTATCCTATTTGGGCCGGCTTCAACTGGAGAGGCAAAGGCGCTCTTCAAACGAATAGAAAAAATGAAGATACCGACATTGACTGGTGCTCCGGATGTGGCTCAGATAAAGCCGTTAAAAAGGTATATATTTATGCCCTTCAATGTCTATGACGATCAGTTTGGAGTTATCTTTGACTATATTGTAAATGACCTGAAACCCAAAAAAGTTGATATCACCTTTGTCTATTTCGATGCAGAGTCAGGGAAGGTAGCTCTTGCATCTGTCAGGAAATGGGCTAAATTCTTCAATGTTAATCTCACGACAGAGGTAATCAATATGGGTGCTCTTGATGCCGCTTCCCAGTCATTGAGTATTAAAAGGAAGAATCCAACTCATATCGTGATACATCACGGTTCTCCTGGGACGGTGGCATTACTCAGGGATTTAAAGAAATTTGGTCTTGATATCCCTGTTTTTGGGAATGCAATCAGTTGTATGGAGGACACTGTAAGGATGGGGGGCAATGCATCTGAGAATTATTTTGGTGCACATATTGTGAGTTCGTGGTATGAAGATACTGAAGGAGTAAAGAATCTCAGGAATGTTACACTCAATTACAATCCAGGTACTGAAAGACCGTATCGCAGCAAGCTTTATACTCTGGGCTGGCTTGTTCCCATTATTCTCAAAGAGGGGATAATCAGGGCGGGGAAAGAACTGAACACTGAAAGTCTCATAAAAGCATGGGAAAGCATACGAGAAATGGATACAAATGGGATATCTGGCCCGGTCACCTTTACCCCCACAAATCATAAAGGTTTACACTACACAAAACTCTACAAGACTGAACCGGAGAGTGAAAAACTTATCCCGATCACGGATTGGAGAATACCACCGGAGATAGATTAACTCGTTGAGAAAAGGGGTAATTTTGAAGGCTCTTCTTAAGAAGCAGATCTTCTATATTGGTTAGTCCTGGGAAAAAGATCTTTCCTTTAAAAAGATTTATGATATGATGTTATGTAAGGAGTTGATAAATAGACTCTTTTTTACTCCATTTATAGACTATTGGCAGGTTATTCTCTATTCATCTTATGATGAGAGACCCGGTCAATATTAGAGCTGTTTCAACATATTGAAAAGCCCTCCTCTTCTCATAATACCCGCGATAAAGCAGTTGTAAGTTCTCAATAAATTAGGGTAATTGCATTTCATATCATTCCTTGAGTTTTTGTTTTAAAACTAAAAACAGTCTTTTGAACAAATCATCACAACTGTAGAGGTGGGAATCAAGTGACTGTTCACCTGATTTATTGAAATTTTTAAGTGATTTGTTCTGAATCTATATTCCCAAGTCATTGACCAATACTTGGAAAAGATTTCGGCAAAGCGTGAAATGGAGATAAGCGCTATTTTTATAGGAGATGTCGCCTTTAGAGGGAAATGCAAAGACTATAACGGGAGGAACCATGATGAAAAGAAGACCACTTGTCAGACATTCTAACCCATTAATAGCGGGCCTTTCTGTAGTTTTACTCATGACTTTATTTTGGAGTACCTATGGCTCCTCTGAACCTGTCAGAGGAGTTACGGATACAATGATAAAGATCGGGGCTATATTGGACCAAACAGGACCTGTTGCAGATGTAACAGTGCCGGTAACCAACGGTCTCAGAAATTACATGAGAAACGTCAACGATAAGGGCGGAATATTCGGAAGGAAAATAAAGGTAATAGTGGAGGATGACCGCTGCTCCATACCTGCCGGCATAGCTGCTTTTAAGAAGCTCCTCTTTAAAGATGAGATATTTGCCCTCACTGGGCCTGCCCACATAGGGACAGCGAAGGCGCTCTTTGGACAGATAGAAAAATTGAAGATTCCCAACATATCCGGAGCA
>JAXHSZ010000349.1:0-6491 GCA_034190725.1 Thermodesulfobacteriota bacterium | reverse complement strand
AGTCGTCAGACTGAAGAGGAGTTGAAACCGGTTATTGTAAAACCGATTGTAAAAGAGGCCCTCAAGCTGATTCGTGCATCTTTACCCACCACCATCGAGATACAACAAGATATACAAAGTGATTTCATGACATTAGGTGATCCAACCCAAATCCATCAGGTTTTGATGAACCTATGTACCAATGCGGGTCATGCCATGGAAGAGAAAGGCGGTATATTGCGGTTGGAGCTGGTTGATGTGGAGATTGACTCTGAATTCACCAAGACACATCCAGGGATGTATCCTGGCCCATACATAAAGTTGACAGTCAGTGATACAGGCCGAGGGATGTCTCCTCATGTACTGGATAGAATCTTCGATCCATTCTTTACAACCAAAGAGAAAGGTGCTGGGACGGGTATGGGGCTCTCTGTTGTTCATGGTATTGTCAAGAGTTACGGTGGTTCTATCTATGCCTCTGGCAAGCCCGGGGAAGGATCCACCTTCCAGGTGTTTTTCCCTGCCATTGAAGAAAAGCCGGAGACGAATACGGAAGTTGAAAACCCCATTCCCAGAGGGTCACAGTTCATCCTTTTTGTTGATGATGAACCGCCCCTTGCAGATATGGGCAAACAACTTCTTGAGTCCTTGGGATATAAAGTAACAGTTAAAACAAGTAGTTTCGAAGCATTAGAGTTGTTCAAAGAACAGCCGGATAAATTCGATTTAGTAATCACGGATATGACAATGCCCAATATGACAGGTGACAAACTTGCCAAAGAGATCATGTCTGTTCGATCGAACATGCCTGTTATTCTGTGTACGGGATTCAGTTCGAAAATCACTGAAGATGATGCAAAACGTATTGGTATTCGTGCCTTTGTGTCGAAACCTGTACTCAAACGAGAGATAGGTGAGACAATATTCAGAGTGCTCTGTGAGGAGTGATTTTTTAGGGCTTTCTTTGGGAGTCACATGCCCTCAAAGACCGAAGATACCAACGCAAGAGACCACTTCCACACCGGGAGCACCTCCCAGATTATGAGTAAGGCCCAAATTTGGAGATCTCAACTGGCGAGAACCTGCCCTGCCCAGAAGCTGATTGTATACCTCGTATATCATTCTCAGTCCACTGGCCCCTTGAGGGTGCCCAAAGGCCTTCAGACCGCCATCGGTATTTACCGGGAGTTGTCCTTCCATGGTAAAGACACCGTCATCCACATAGTCCTTGGCCTGTTCACTGGGGCAGAAACCCAGATCTCCGTATATGATAAGTTCGGTAATTGTAAAGCAGTCATGTACGATGGCTAGATCCAACTCTTCTAGAGGATTATTTATCCCTGTCTGTTCATAGGCCTGTCTCGATGCGCTCAGGTTTTCATCAAAGTGGAGATAGTCATAGTCGTTGCGACTTTTACCCATGCCTGTACCTGCTGCAACTCCCAATCCCTTCACCAATATATATTCATCCCCCTTTTTATATTTTTTTGTATCCTCCTTGCGACAGAGAACGGCAGCCGCTGCTCCATCAGTTCTGGGGCAGCAATCAAAGAGTCCCAGGGGCCATCCAATAATGGGCGCCTTCATGACCTGCTCAAGGGTTATCTCTCTCTGAAAGTGGGCTTTTGAATGCAAAGTTCCGTTTTTATGGTTCTTCACGGCTATCTTGGCCAGGGTTTCTTTTGTGGCTCCGTATTCCTGGAAATATCTCGTAGCTGCAAGCGCATACGTTCCAGGGGTGGAATACCCTGTATTAAAGACAGGATGTTCATATCCTCCACCCAGGACTGCGTAACCCAGATCTTTCAGTTTTTCAAATCCCATTACAAAAACCAGGTCATACGCCTTGCATGCCAGGGCAAAAAGGGCGTTTCTCAGGGCCTCGGTCCCTGTTGCGCACATGTTCTCAACACGTGTGACAGGGATGTTCTTCAACTTCAGCGGAGCAGCAAGGCTGACTCCACTGGAACTTGTCTGGAGTGTTCCTACCCAGGCTGCCTGGATGTCTTTGGGATCTATGCCTGCATCCTTATATGCTTCATATGCAGCTTCGATTATCAGGTCACTTGCGCTCTTGTCCCACCTCTCTCCGAATTTGGTACAGCCCATGCCGATGATTGCGACTTTGTCTTTAATACTTTCCATTACGCTACCTCCTCCCGCACTGGTCTGGATTTCCAGAAATAGTGGTGTATGCCCATGGCGTCATGCATCTTCCTGAAGGTGAGCTCCACATCCATACCGATCTTTACCTCTGCGGGATCACAATCCGTCATCTCCAAGCGTAACCTTCCCCCACCTTCCAGATCGACAATGGTAATGACCACAGGGGACTCAGCACTGGGCGCCAAATTGTCCACATTAAAAGTAAATATCTTCCCCTTCTTGTCCGAGAGCCTTATCTCCTCAAATTCATCTTTTTTCAAACATACATCGCAGACTCTTTGAATTGGAAAGTGAATGGTGTTACATCCATTACACTTGCCTCCATACAAACTCAGAATCTGTTTTCTGTCCCTCCAAAGCCAAGGCAGAAATGTGGCCCGTGTGGCACCGGCTGCAACACCCTTGTTCACCAGATCACGAAAACTCAGATATTTGTCATAACTTGGAAGGGGTCTTCCCAATGACAGATGATACTTTAAGCCCCTTCTGTGCCTCATACCCTCAATGCTTTCATTTACTTTCAATATGTACACGTCACATCCATCTCCATACCCTGCAAAGAGGATTGTATTTCCTGCCATTGCGTCCTCAAGAGCTGAAATAAGCATCATCGAAGAAAAGGCAGCGCCTGTATTGCCGATGGTGGCAAACGGTGGAGGTTCAATTTGGTTTTTCAGATCGAAACCGAGAGACCTTGCGGTTCGTGAATGACTTCCAGGATCAGGACCATACAAAACCACCTTCGTAAAATCCTCTGATTTGAGCTGGTATTTGTTCATGATGCCTGATATGCCCTTATGGACAGTCTTCATATAGCCTTCGGTTATAATAAACCGTTCTTCCCAGGATCGAGGAAACGGGTCATCTTCAGCTCTCCATACGTCCATGAATTCACTAGAGATGGAATGGCTGCCTTCAACGGTCACAGCCGGATTTTCCGAGCCCAAGAGAAAAGCAGTGGCTCCGTCACCAAATAAACGCTCAGAATCCGACTTGGGAGCACCAATACGGCTGTCAGAAGATATAACAAGGATTTTGTCTGCCGACCCCGCCCTGACCGTATCGAGGGCTGACTGAAAAGCGTTCGTTCCTGCCCTCAAGGAATTGGTATAATCGGAGGTGAAAATATCATCTCGAAGATCAAGGGCAGCAGCTATGATTGTTGAAGATTGTTTCTCCCTGTATGGTGCCGTTGTTGAGGCAAAATAGAGTCCATCTATCTCTGCCCGATTCAATGGTCCCAAACAATTTATAGCCGCCTCAACAGCCATTGTTACACTGTCTTCATCATAGTTGGCCACTGCTTTCTCCCCCTGCGGTGCCCGTTTACCCCATGCTTTAGCTATTTCATCCCAACCAAGACGATATGGGGGTACATATGACCCATAAGAAATGATACCGACCATTATCTTCTCCTTTCTCGATCTATAGCAGCAAAGAACGGCTTTTACTTGAAACCTAAAAAACCAAATGACGTAAGGTTTGTCAAGGAAAATCTATGTGTCATCACTCTTTTCTTCCTGAACATTCTTCTTTATGTCGTCCACTGTCTTTTTTGCTCTTTCCGCTTCGTCATCAGATACCAGGAGAACACCCCAACCTTTTTGGGGGATGAAGAGACCATTATATGCAGTCTCGCCGAATTCTTTGATGATGAAGGTAATGTCCTCATTCTCAAGGGCATTGCTCACCAGGTCAGCTTCGAACCTGTTCTCCAGTACGGCAACTCTTATGAGCTTATCGAGTTTCTGTAATTCGACCTCTTCGGCCTCTTTTCTCCTGAGATACTCATTCTCGTCTGTGAGTCTCAAATTACAATCACTGCACAGATCGATCTCATCCATGTACTCCGAACCACAATTTGGGCAATATTTCATAAGAACTACTCCTTAAAGAATGAAAGGTGTCAGTGGTCTGTTTCATTTTATTTCTCCTCCCTCAATCTCTCTGATCAGGGGAGGGAGGACCTCTTTTTCAGCATGTTTATCCTATTAACTGTTACAGTATATCTGAGCTGTAGGTCAAATATATTGCTCTTCAAAGGAGGTGCAGAACATAACCGAGTTGAGCGGCACAATTGAGATGATTGATTTCAGAAACAAGAACAAGTTTCTCATTTATCTGTTTACATATCAAGATAAATTTATATTTATGGTAACCGTTCACGATTCATGGTTTATGGTTCACAGTTTTCTCAATGCAATGAATGTAATAACGATGTAAGCATATTTGATATAGATTCCAATTCCTGAATGAGTTCAACTTGTACGGTTAGCCAAGTTCTCTGCTCGAGGATTGTTTCTCTCACAAGAATTGACCTTCCTTAACCATTCCAGGGACTTGTGCAGACCGATAGGGGATTATAAAAGGCTGGAAATTCGTGAGGGATTGTGCTAAAAGAGTTGACGAATACCCATGTTATGAAGATTTCAAAAGAGGAGGGTACTTCTACCACAAGTAAATTGTAGTAAAAATTTCTTTGGACGCAGACCCTGAGTTAGAGATGAGACATACGGTGTCAAATAGTCTAAGAAAATGGTTTTCTGCATGTGTCAGAGGAAATCTGCATCCTCATTTAAACAATAAGAGTGAAAGGATGGGACAAAGGAAGAGAAGAAAACAACACAACCCGCAAAAATCTCCATGTCGAATACAAAACAAGAGATGCTGGCTGCATATAATTCATTACTGAAACAGATTGAGGAAAAGACCAAAACTGAATTGAAACCGGAAAAGAAGATCGAAAAGAAGAAAGTAAAGGAGGTTGTAGAGGTTGCAGATTCACTCTCTTCGGAGGGAGTGGTAAAAGAGATCAGCAGCCTCAAATTGGAAATCGGAAAGATGTTGACTCAGATTTCTGATCGACTGGAAGAAGAGGTCAATAAGTTCAGCGGCATTAAGAGAGCCATAGAGATTAAAGAAAATGAACTCAAGGAAATATATGAAATAGAGAGATCGGCAGCTACCCTGGCGGCATTGATAGAATCCCAAAACCTAAAACGCCGGGAATTCGAGTCGGAAATGGCTGCCAAGAAGGAGGAATTAGACCGGGAGATTCAGACAATTAAAGCAGAGTGGGAAAAGGAAAAGAAGGATTACGGTGTTAATGCCAAGGAACGGGAAGCTGCTGAGATGAAGAAGAGAGAGAGGGAAAAGGAGGAATATAATTACGCCTTTAAAAGGGAAAAACAGTTAGCAAAAGACAAGTTTGAAGACGAGAAAGCGACACTCGAAAAAGAGATTCAGCTTCACAAAGAGCAGATGGAAAAGCAACTGGCAGAGCGAGAAAGAATAGTAGCCGAAAGCGAAGAAGAACTGAATGAATTGAGGAAAAAGGTGAGTTCCTTTCCGAAAGAGATGGAAGCAGCGGTCAATAAGGCAACCAAAGATGCGACGGAAACAATCAGTCTCGAAGCAAAGAGTAAGGAAGAATTGCTGCGAAAGGAATTTGATGGCGAGCGGAACGTTCTCACCACAAGGATAGAGTCTCTCGAAAAAACTGTAAAAGAACAGGGCGAACAGACAGCAAAGCTGTCACAGCAATTGGAAAAGGCGTATCAGAAGGTTCAGGACATTGCTGTTAAGGCCATAGAGGGTTCTTCAACTGTTAAGTCCCTCACCAATCTCGAACAGATGATGGCAGAACAGGTGAGAAAGCAGTCACAAGAGAAATAAGAAGTGAACGAGGTTTCATATGGCTAAGTAGTGTCCGAACGAAAACTTTCTTTTTCGCCAATCTCTGCGTCAGATAAAAATTTTAATCCTCAAAATATTCAATATATTCCTGCGGTTAAAATTTTGATCTTCCTTGACTTTCACGAAAAATCCTAGTTTTCGTTCAGACACTAAGTAAGGGATTGGCCCACTCGAAATAGGGGCTCAAATCCAAAATCCGAATTTTAAAGCCTCGAGACAATATCAAATTGTCTTGGGAAATGGCAGTGACATGGATTGCTGGAGGTTAAGGTTGACGAATGTTTTAAATAAGTGTATCCTGAATCGTAACTGTTCACACGTTGTATCAATGTCGTTCTTGTGTAGCGAAATCAACCATCATGAAGAATGAAACCTGAGATCTGAACCTGTGAATGGTTATCTTGTATAATAACCTATAAGGATTGACACGACCTGAAAGGTCGTTTTCAATCCATTGTTCAAGAAGTCCGGTTTGCGGTTTGGGAGTATTCTGTGTATAGGGTAAAGATTCGATGTCTTGTCGGGGAGGAGTTCAGTGAAGATACAAAAACTGTGGTTAAAAAGACCAATCAGCAGAGTGAATGTTAAAAATCAGCTTTGACTTTGTGGAAAAAATTGGTTCGTATTCCTGTCAAAGTTTGATTTCCCTT
>JAXHSZ010000348.1:0-9117 GCA_034190725.1 Thermodesulfobacteriota bacterium | reverse complement strand
CTTATGGAGTCCTGGAAAATCTTTTGCTCTTCGGTAAAGTCAAAATCCATCAGAATCTCCTGTGGCTCATGTTCTATCTTCGTTATTCCTCAACCTACAGTCTATTGCAAGTTAAAATAGTGACCACTGAATTTGATATACCTCTTCCACCCACATTGTGTTGAAGGCCATATCCCTTTTTGATGTTAACCTGCCTCTTTTCATTGATACTCGGATCACCTGCGCCGTTCGAATCCTTCACTTCTTCTCTCAATTGCCAGAACAGTTCTGCGATCTGTGCAATACCGGTTGCTCCCAATGGATGCCCTTTTGACATGAGTCCGCCACTGGGATTGACGGGTGTCTCACCATCCAAATCCGATTCACCTTTTTCAATGAAGTGCCCTCCCTGTCCTTTTTCACAGAATCCAAGATCCTCATAGTTGATAATCTCTGTGATAGAAAAACAGTCATGGACCTCGGCCACATCAATATCTTTAGGCTCTATACCGGCCATAGCATATGCTTGTTTGGCTGCCCGGACCGATGCGATGAACTCCGTAAAATTCTCCTTTTCGTGAACATAAAATGTATCGGTACCCATGCCGAAGCCTGCCACGTATATTGGCTTATCCGTATATTTTTCCGCGAGATCGGCCTTACATATAATTGCAGCGGCAGCACCATCAGTTTGAGGACAGCAGTCCAGCAGGTTCAGCGGACTGCAGACCATGGGTGTCTTGAATACGTCTTCAATGGCTATCTCATATCTATAGTGAGAGTATGGATCATATACTCCATTTCTGTGGTTCTTAACGGCAACCATTGCCATTTGCTCTTTGGTGGTACCGAATTCATGCATGTGCCGCATTGCCTGGGGCGCAAACATTGTCATGGCGGTCTCTCCCCGCTGAAGTACCGGGTGACCCTGTGCGGCCAATGAAAGCATTTCCGACGTTGACTTGTCTCTCATCTTCTCCGCCCCCAGGACGAGGGCTACGTCATATACCCCGGATGCTACGCCAAGACAAGCGTTTCTGAATCCATCGCTCCCTGTGGGACAACCGTTCTCTATATGGGAACACGGAATACCTGCAAGCCCGATATTCCCCACAAGGGACACCCCCGCAATGGTCTGACTGCCATGGGCACCTGGCCTGCAATCGGCTATCCATGCCGCTTCAATGTCTTTTGGATCGAAGCCTTTATCCACATGGTTGATTACGTCCAAGTAGGCTTCCTCAACCATAATCTCCCAATCTTTTTCAAATAACTCTCCAAATTTTATTAATCCTACTCCTACTATTGCAACTTTATTCCATCCCATTGTCGCACCTCCAACAGACTTTCTATTTGATTCTGATGGGCCTGAATACGTTTCCGTACAGATCTACATTGTTCTCCGAAGTCAGTCTTCTTAAGACCAATTCTACCGGCATGTCGATCTCGATCTCTTGAGGGCTCATCTCTGTCCCCAATGCCCGGTGTCTTACTCCATCGTCCAGATCGGCAATGATAATAGGCAGGGGGGACTCAAAACCCGGTGGCATGTAATAGTTGACACAGAAGGTGTGTATGGTCCCTCTTCTCGCGAATACCACTTCTTTAAAATCTGTGTTACTGCATCGGATACATATCTTCCTCTGTGAGGGAGGAAAATTTATATAACCGCAGTTGAGACATTGAGCGCCGATCAATCTATAGATTTCACTCCCTGCTCTCCACATAAAAGGAGATAATGGTGAAACTCCCATCTTGGGAGGTGTTTCGTCTTTCTTGAGAGTGCCTTTGCTTCTTAAATATTGAGTATAGTCTATATAGGATTTGCTTGCAAGATATGCATTGTATGATTTGCTTTGTTTTCTTTTCCTTTCAATGGTCTCCTTTACTGTGAAATACAGTGCATCACTTGTCCCTGATCCGTAGGATACTGCGAGAACCTTATCCTCTGAAGTGGCATTATCAAAAATGGATGATACTCCCATGAAAAGACAGGCAGCACCGATGTCGCCTATGTCCTGAAACAGAAAGCCCTGCTTCGTCTGCTCGGAGGTCACTCCTAATTTCTTGGCAATTCCCATGGGAAGCCTTGCATCAGGTTGTTGAAATACCACATGTTGAAACTGGTCTATTGTGAGATTGACCTTAGAGAGAAGTCCTTTTGTGGACTTGATTATATGTTCAGTGTATCCGTATTGTCGTGTAAATCTGGGTTCATAGTCTTTTACATAAGCATCTTTCTGACTTCTCCAACTGTCCCTAAAATTACTGGAATAGGAGTACGTTTCTTCCAAGTCGGCTATGGTATTCTTGTTCCCTATTACGAACGCCACTGCTCCACCACCGAAACACATCTCCATATTGCTGCCCGGTGAAGCCGGACGGTAATCCGAAGCAATGACAAGACCGTAGTCAATCCTGCCGGCATTGACTGCGTCCATACTTGCCTTGAGTGCTGCTATGCTTGACCGTGTGGAAGAAGTGAAGTCAATCGCATCAATGTCCTGTCGTACTCCCAATGTCTGGGATATAACGCCTATGGAGGAATATTCCACATTAGGTGAAGAATCCGTGGCAAAATAGACAGCTTGTATCTCTCTTGGATCATCCAATCCTGCGTGTTCCATGGCATTGAGAGAAGCCTCCACCGCCATTGTTATGACATCCTCGTTTTCATTGAGGACTGCGTTTTCACCTTTCCCACGTCCTCCCCACACCTTTGCGATTTCCTCTCTCTTGATGCGAGATCGTGGTATGTACACCCCATATCCGACTACTCCCGCTGTCATACATACCTCCCTTTCTTTCGTATAATTTTTCAAGTACTTTTCTTTTATGAAAAACTGGCACCAGTTAATCTAATGCAGAAGCCCTTCCTGAATCACACAATCCGACTCTATTATGTGAAAAAACAGTGTATCTGAATAGGCAGATGACGTCAATATATTTATGGTTCCTTCTTAACTTACCAAAAAACCAGGTGTGAACTGTAGATGGAAACACTTTCTTTTGGGTTTTCTCCGCATACAAAGACATTATTGATTGTAGGTCTCAGGTTTTGTAAGGGAATATCTGTTGCAGATGAGTGCCCAGATTAAGGTCAGATTCGTTCGATTCGAAAACACAAAACCAGAGGAATAGTCAAACTTATTTTAGAGATTATTTGAGGATCGGGCAAAGATGTTCAGAGGATGAGATGCACAGATGTGTGAGTAATTTCTTTACAGACTCTTGAAATCAGGGTATTCAATCTCATTAAAATGGATTAAAATTCTTTTATAAAATTGCCGATAAGATACTAGAATTATTGAATGAGTCGATCATGCCGGAGAGCAGACCAGTCGAAAGATCGAGACACAAAGCTTCCAGTTGAAGTTCATGTAATAAGGATTAGATAGCAGGATTGCAAGATCAACGCAACAATTAGTGCCTGAACGAAAACTAGATGGTTTTTCCAAGTTCAAGGAAGACGAAGATTTTAACCGCCAGAATACATTGGGTATGTAGAGGCACGTTGATACGTGCCCTTACATCTGATTCTGACGCAGAAATTGGAGAAAATAACAGTTTTCGTTCGGTCATTAATAATCCGTCTCTTAATATAAAAGATGAGTTTGTTATTCTTTAGCCTAAGTTGAGCGATTCTTTTCGCCACGAGAGGTTGTAGGTTGCTGAATATGGAGTAAAAAACGATTCGAAGCGTACGAAAGTGAAGTCACCCCTTCAGTGAGTTCGATTCGAAACGTTTTTTGCTTCAGATTCAGTAAGATACAGCTTTGCAGTAGGAAAGAATCGCTCAACTTAGGTTTAGATAAGGATAAACAAAACCCTCATCAAATCTCCTTTGTCGAAATCCTCGTACCATGAACCTTTGACATACGATCCAAGGTCACGACACATCCCTACTCCTATAGATCAAAACCTCTTCAATCGAATGGTGCATTTCTGACAGTTTCAACTCGACTCGTATGGAAAAATCGAGTGAGTGACTCTTTGGCAATGAGATATTTTTTGCAAAGTCAATGAAGATGAAATTTTTAAACGCAAGAATACATTGGGTAAGCAGGGACACGTGACAATGTGCTCTTACGTCTAAGTCTGACGCAGAGATTGCAGAAAAGAGACATTTGTGGAAGGGCACTCAATATAAGGGTTAATGAAATGGAAATAAGCAACAACCTGCAATGTATTTCTCCTCAGGAATTGAAATCAACTGGCACTATGGACAAACCTTCGGATAAAGTCCTAAAAACACCTTCAAGGAATTCCAATAAAGAGCCAATAGTTATGAACGATGTTCCTTCCGAGAATATCCAAGGAAAGCCTGATTTAAAAGAGATTGCCGCTGAGATGCTCATAAAGCACGAACAGTTAGGTGAATTCAAAGACAAGAAAGGTCTTGAAGAGACAACGGATCTTAAAATTGGACCGGACATCCGATATGCATTGAAATCATGTAATGTTGACTTCTTAAAAAGAATAATTAAAGGTCCCCTCACTGTAGCAGAGTATCGTGAGGTAAGATATAGATTGACGGAACTTGAGCAGCAATATGTGACCGACAACAGCATCCGAAAAGGGCATGTTATCGACACAGATCATTCACTTCATGCAATAATGAGGGGGAAGGCCGTAGAGAACGAAAAAGAAGAAAACAATGGCCATAGGTCGATTGTTGATGTTAAGATCTAAGTTCGCTTTCTCAGTCCTCTGTTTTCTCAATTTTCAAGACTCCGGGGACCAGGGTGAGGATATGTTGTTCAATTCTTTTAACAGGTTCAGAAATCATACGCTTTAGGCCTTCTCCAGCCTGTAATGGGGATGAACTTGTTCTTCTTTATGTCCGCTTTGTATATCTTGTGAGTCTCTATGGATTTGTGGTCATCCGGTCCGAAAGAAATAACTCCACAGATTCCCTGTGTATCATAGTCTCTAATGGCCTCCATACCCTTCAAGAAAGTCTCTCTTGTAAGATCCATCCCTGCATTCTTCAATGCTTCGCCAAAGAGGAATCCCATAAACCAACCCTGAAAAATGGTAGCATCCTTATGGCGGATATCGGGATAATACGCTAGAGTGGCCTTCCTTAACCTATTCACTCCTTTGCTATTGTCATCCCAAGTACCAAAACAGTTGACACCCAATAACCCCGCGGCTGTCTTTCCAGATGTCTCTATGGTCTTATCAACACATCCGTATTGTGCTACCATGAAATGTGTGGTAAACCGTAACCTATACGCAGACCTCAAAATTGATGACGCACGAGGAGGGTCTGCATGGATGAGAACGATATCAGGTTTCAATCGCTTTAAAGTGAGTATCTCGGATGTAAAATCCATAATGCCTATGGGAAACACAACCTCTTTGTATTTTTGAACAGGATACACCTTGACCAGTTCCCGTAAAGTGTCTCTTGTCTCTTTGCCTGATGCCACATCAGGCCATAGTAGGGCAATGGTGGGATTCTTGAGCTTCATATCATTGAAGATATATTCGATCATTACCTTTGCTTGATCCTGATACCATGGAATCGGGCAGAATATATATTTTCTTGCCGGTTCAAAGTACTTCTTATCCCCTATGGGAGCGATGAGCGGTATCTTCTTTTTCTCGGCGAGGGGGATGATGGCTGCGGTATGCCCGACCCCTGAAGCACCTTGAAGCACAAAGATCTTGTCTTTGAAAACTAATTTTTTAAAAGATGAGAGGGCTAGTGGTATAGAATATCTGTCATCCTCGAATATATACTTAATTTTTCGGCCATGGACCCCTCCCGTATCGTTTACCATATTCAGATAAGACTTTGCGCCATCGGCAAAGGATATCCACGTATCCGCGGACGGCCCTGTTAAATCGGCCATTATACCTATTTTTACGGCCTTATCTGTTACTCCTGTGATCATCTCATCACAGTAAGATAAACTCCCATTTCCAACAATAAGAATCAGAGAAGTAAACAAGATGAATACAAAAGGTCTTTTTCTAATCTGCATAATGACACCTCCAAGAATGAGACTTTATGAACGGTAAATGATCTGTAATATCCGCTCAATATTCATCAACATATTGTCCAAAAGGTTACTTCTCAATAAATGAGGGCATGCATTCTACTTTGTCATGATTGTATAGAAATCTTCTTTTTTGGCGCAGATGAAAGCAGATCACAAGGATTTAAATTAAAAATGGCAGTCTAAGACACAGTTGCTCAACTTCCTAAGGGCAACAAGTACTCAAGTTAACCTTCATGAAATTTCAGCCCGGGGTCAGAGATGAGATATGAGACACCAGATAATCTAAGAACAGAGTCTTCTGTGTGGATCAGCGGTATTTTGAGGTCTGGTTTCAATGTGACTGTACATTAATATTTTGATATTCAGGCACAGTACATAAAAAATAAAAGAAGCTTTAGTGAATGTCAAGAGAATAGTGAAATGGAGTTAATCAAATTGACATTCTGTATTATTGGATATACAGTTATATATTACCACTGCCAAAGGACAGAAATACGTGTAGAAATGTGTATTCAAAAGATCTGCCGGTAACTTCTCAATAAAGAGTGTCCATCCAGAAATGAGATATTTTCTGCAAAATCAAGGAAGACGAAGATTTTAACCGCAGGAATACATTGGGTATGGAGGGGCACGTTGCTACGTGCCCTTACATCTGAGTCTGACCTGTCTCCGTGCGGTCACGCACAGGTAGACGCAGAGATTGCGAAAAATAGCCATCTATGGATGGACACTAAATAGTCCACGGAAAAGAGGAAGAACCTCGTTATGGTATTGAATTTTCTGCTCTGTATTATCGGATTTGCGCTGCTTTATTACGGTGCCGAATGGCTGGTCAAAGGATCGTCCAGCCTGGCGAAAAGCCTCGGTGTCACTCCTTGTGTTATCGGCTTGACCGTTGTCGCCTTCGGGACTTCTGCGCCTGAACTCGTGGTGAGTCTTGTCTCGTCAATCAAAGGAAAGAGCATGATAGCGGTTGGGAACGTAGTGGGAAGCAACATCTGCAACATCGCCCTTGTTCTCGGTATGGCAGCGGTATTTCAGCCCATTACATGTAATCGGGTGGTAGTCAGACGGGATATTCCAATAATGCTCACCATTTCCTTTTACCTCCTTGTTCTTTCCCTCAATTCACAGTTGGGAAGATTTGAAGGGGTCACATTGTTTGGTGGGATTATTCTGTACACGTTTGTCAATTATTATTTCGTACGAAAAGAAAAAGAACAGGACACCTGCAATAGAATCGACGTGATGGAAGAAGACTGTGACGAGATTGGATTTATTTCTTCCAGACCCAGACAGATTGTCCTGATTGTTGTGGGTATAATAGGTGTGATCGGCGGTGCTCAGATTGTTGTGGATTCGGCAGTGAAGATCATGGAGATCCTGGGTGTGAGTGAAAAGTTCATCGGTTTGACAATCGTCGCTATAGGAACTTCCCTGCCTGAACTCGCCACATCCGTTGTTGCCGCAATGCGCAAGGAGATGGACATAAGCATTGGCAATCTTGTGGGCAGTAATGTCTTCAATATTTTAAGTGTTTTGGGCGTTGCCGCCATGATCAGACCGATTCCAATCCCTGGGGGATTCATAGAAAGCAGCCTTTACATCGATTATGCCGTCATGATATTCACAAGTGCCCTGGCCTGGTTTTTGATGAGAAAGAACATGACAATTTCTCGAAAAGGCGGCATCTTCCTTGTCTCCTCCTATGCAATGTATTTCATCTATCTTTTAGCTAAAGCGTGAATATCAAACGAAAGTGTCCCTGTTCATCCATGAATTCTACAGCCTCCGAGGAAACATGCCGTTCTATTCAATTGGTCAAGTGTACGACTCGCCTCAACTCTGCTCAACAGTACAGGTCGAGAAGGTTCAGAATGACTCATTGCACCGGTTTTATTGATTGTTTTTTATGGTCAGTGATGTTAGTATTTTTCATAATTCATCATGAATGATCACAAAGAGACCAATACCCCGAAAATATGGTATTGAAACAAGGGGAAAGGAGAAATGTAAACATGAGGATTGTCCCTGCTATTTTGACTGATAAACGTGACGAATTTCTCCACATGATTGACATTGCCAAAGGTTTTACAAATTATGTTCAGGCTGATTTCATGGATGGAAACTTTGTTCCCTCAAAGAGCATTGCCTTGAATGCTTTGAAAGGATTGGAATTCTCTCTGAATGTAGAAGCTCACCTGATGGTGAAAGATTCAAAGAGGTATCTTCCGGTTCTGAAATCTTCAGGGATAAAGAAGATTATCTTTCATTTTGAGGCTGAACCGGACCCTCAGATGTTGATTCGGAGCATAAAAGACTTGGAAATGGAAGCAGGTCTGGCTGTGAATCCTGAAACCACCATTTCAGATTTTGCATATCTCGTACCCCATGTGGATTCTTTGCTTTTTCTTTCAGTGGACCCTGGTTTCTACGGAAGTCCTTTCATACCTGATGTATTGAACAAAATTAAGACATTCGGAGCTCAACATTCATCAGTGTGTACCGGAATAGACGGAGGGATCAGTCTTGAAAACGTCAAAGATGTGAAAGCCTCAGGCGTAGATTATGCCTGCGTCGGGAGTCGTATCTTCATGCAACCAAATCCATGTAAAAGTTACGAAGCATTTGTCAGCCGTATTGAGGAGAGTTCATAAAATGAGAAGAAGGGACAATGCATGAACTGCCATTATTGAGGAGAAGGGGGGACATATGAATATGAACAGCACATTACAATTAAGAGAAATGGGGCAGAGCCTCTGGCTGGATAATATCCAAAGGAGTGACCTTACAGGCGGAAAATTGAGGACAATGATCCAAGAGGATGGGCTGGCTGGGATGACCTCAAATCCCACAATATTCATGAATGCCATTTCAAAAGGGCGGGAATATCAACAACAGATAAAAGAGTTGGCCCAGGCTGAGAAAAGTTCCGTAGAGATATATAACAAGCTTACAGAGGATGATATCAGATCGGCCTGTGAAATTATGATGGAAGTCTTTGAAAGAACCGGTGGGAATGATGGGTTTGTTTCAATAGAGTTGAACCCCCAAATCGCATATAAGACGGAAAAAAGCATTGAAGAGTCTAAGAGACTTTTCAAAGAGATCGATTTTCCTAACCTCA
>JAXHSZ010000347.1:0-7374 GCA_034190725.1 Thermodesulfobacteriota bacterium | reverse complement strand
ACTCTGAAACTTTTCAACCTACGCGGTGAAGCAAGGTTGCGGTAGCACCGGCTATTTGTTTTTGTGCTTCTGATACATAAAAATTATGCCGGCACCTGATTAGATATACTAATCATGCAATCCTGTTACTTATGCAACTTTACAGTAGCCTGTAGTTCATAAGAAGCACATAAAGCAAACAGCCGGCAAGCGGTGAACTTGGCTCACTTCACAAGTTCAAACTCTTGTAATTCTTCAATAGAATCCATGATTGGTTTTCATAACGAGGAATGGAATTATTCAGCTCCAGGTATTTCAATGAGAACTCCCTTTGCATTTCCTATGCAAAGAGAGGGGAATGAGGTCATACCATGGATGACAAAGAAAGGATCATAACAAGACGTGATTTCATGAAGGGGACTGCATTGGTTGTTCTTGGTGCAGCAACTGGATTTCCTTCTGTTGTGCACAGTAAAAACACACAAAAGTCTCGCGTCGTCCTTATCCGCAATGTGAATGCCCTCGATGTTCACTCCAGACCACAGATGGAGGTCATTGAGCAGATGCTGGATGAAGCGGTCATGTTACTTGTATCGGAGGATGATCCCCTTACTGCATGGAAGCAACTCATACGAGCAAATGATGTGGTGGGTATCAAGAGCAATGTGTGGCATTATTTGCCCACGCCCACAGAGCTTGAAGAAGCCATAAAAAATCGTGTGTTGAGTGTGGGCGTACCTGACAGGAATATAGACATCGATGACAGAGGAGTATTGCGCAATCCTGTTTTCCGAAAGGCCACCGCCCTGATCAATACCCGTCCGGTGAGAACCCATCACTGGTCCGGCATTGGTGGGTGTATCAAGAACTACATTATGTTCACGTCCGCTCCTTACGCGTATCACGGCGATAGTTGTGCTGATCTGGGGAAGGTCTGGAAGCTGCCTCATGTGAAGGGGAAGACGAGGCTCATTGTTCTCAGTGCATTGAAGGCCCAGTTTCACGGACGAGGCCCTCACCATTTTGACCGACGGTATGTGTGGAATTATAAAGGTCTTATTGTGGGCACCGATCCTGTGGCTGTGGACAGGATCGGCCTGGAATTGATACGGAAGAAGCGGAAGGCTCACTTTGGAGAGGAACGAAACCTGGCAACGCCCCCTCACCACATCATCTATGCGGACACAAGACACCACCTGGGTACGAGTGATCTCAACAAGATTGAACTTATAAGAACAGGATGGCAAAAGGATATCTTGATATGATTCGCCGGTTTCCCATGGAAGCGGAAAATTTGTAGAAAGTTTCAGGGGGCAGGATTGAGGTGTCAGGTGTCAGACAATGATTTTACCCAATACTTCAAAATAGGGGAGACCATTTTGAGGATTTTGCGATTGCGGATCGGGCAAAGGCGGCTTGAAGATGAGACACGAAAATAGCAAGTTATATCTGCGCAAGCCCTAAGACAAAGGAGGTCTCTTGTTTTTCTATCTTCTCAAACGGATTGTCTCCATGATCCCCCTGCTTTTGGGGATCACTATCATTTCCTTTTTAGTGATCCATTTAGCCCCTGGTGCACCAACAGGATTGCAGACTGATATGAATCCCAAGGTCACTGCAGAAGCGAGGGCCCGGCTGGAGGCCATTTACGGACTGGACAAACCCCTTCATACGCAATATCTGCTGTGGCTGAAACGATTGATCGTCCTTGACCTGGGGAATTCCTTTTCAACGGATGGACGACCCGTTATCGATAAAATCATCGAAAGGATACCGATTACCATTCTCATAAACGCTCTTTCAATGATTTTGATTATTTTGACCGCCATACCCATAGGTGTCATATCCGCCAGCTACCAGAACTCCTTTTTCGATAAATTCACCACAGTCTTCGTCTTTGTGGGATTTGCAGTGCCCACGTTCTGGCTCGCTCTGCTCCTGATGATCCTTTTTGGAGTCAATCTGGGCTGGCTGCCCATATCCGGAATAAAGTCATTGAACTACGAATACCTGCCTCCCTTGGGAATGATCATGGACAGGATCACTCACCTGCTGCTCCCTGTTTTTATCTCCGCATTCGGTGGTTTGGCAGGACTGTCCAGGTATACCAGATCGAATATGCTTGAAGTGATCAGGCAAGATTACATCACAACTGCAAGGGCAAAGGGGTTAAAAGAGAGGGCTGTTGTCTTCAAACATGCCTTGAGAAATGCTTTATTGCCGGTCATCACCATCCTGGGTCTGTCGATCCCCGGATTGATCGGCGGAAGCGTCATTTTCGAGACCATCTTTGCCATACCCGGAATGGGTCAACTCTTTTACATGAGTGTGATGGCAAGGGATTATCCAGTGGTGATGGGGATCCTCGTTATCGGAGCAGTCCTCACCCTCCTGGGTAATCTCATTGCAGATCTATCGTATGCACTGGTGGATCCGCGAATCAAGGTGGCGAAATGAAACGAAATCTCTTTCGACCATAACTGATTATATGAGCCCTGCTCAACACCCAGCAACACCTCCAGCTCAAGCTTCAATCGTTACATATGTAATACAAAGTACACAAGAGTTTTGAACTTGACAATAACTCCAGATGATTGCATAATGGTTTCATATTGGTGCCATTAGGAGGTGTTTGATATGGCGACAGTGACTGTAAAGAATATACCGGATGAGCTTTATGAGCGGCTCAAGTCAGTCGCAGAAACGAATCGTCGTTCCATCAATAGTGAGATTATCATGTGCATTGAAAATGCAGTTTCGAGTCGGCGAATAAACCTCAACGAGTTTCTTGAGAATGCCCGTCAACTCCGTCAATTGACAGCAGGCCATCTGATCAGTGATGAAGAATTCAAACAAGCAAAAGCAGAAGGCAGACCATGATAGTTGTTGACACAAATATTATCGGTTATCTCTTCCTAACAAGCGAGAAATCTTTTTTAGCCGAACGTGCTCTGCAAAAGGACAATGATTGGGCAGCACCGATTCTATGGCGTAGCGAACTTCGTAATGTACTGGCCCTTTATATGCGAAAAAACATCATCAAACTGGACCATGCTCAACGCATCATGAACAGTGCGTTGAACTTACTGAGAGGTCGAGAATATGAGGTTTCATCATATGAAGTTCTGCGGCTTGTCTCAGCAAGCAAATGTTCTGCTTATGATTGTGAGTTCATTGCTACTGCAAATGATCTGAAAGTCCCTTTAGTCACCGTTGACAGACAAATGCTGCGCGAGTTTCCTTCAGTGGCAGTTTCATTGAACTCGTTCAGCAAATAATTAATTTAAAAGAGCAGAGGGAAAGAGGCTATGATGGAGTTGGTGAGAAATCGGTTGGAGAAGGCGAGGTCTGTTTGAAGTACAATCCTGATATTCACCATAGACGATCGATACGGTTGAAAGATTATGATTATGCGCAGTCAGGGGCATATTTTATAACGATATGCACACGTAACAGGATGTTGTATTTTTCACAATACCTGGATCTCACCCACATTGTCACCCACCAATGGCAAGAAATTCCCAACAGATATGAAAACGTGATTTTGGATGAATTTGTCATCATGCCAAATCACATCCACGGAATTATCACCGTAGGGGCAGGTCTTGCGCCTGCCCCGGATATTACGCCTACCCCTGCGGGTCTTGGGATAGATGCAAGACCCGGGGCAGACACAAAACCCGGGGCAGGCGTAAAACCTGCCCCTACGAGCAACCCATTCCCAGGGACCGAGGTTTGTTTATAATTCCATGATGTAGGGATGATGTGAATTTTGGGGAACATATGTTCAGGGTGCGCGGCATCAGACAGCGTCCGGTTGGAAATAAGATATTTTTAAAGATGAATATTACCATTAATTATGGTATTATTTATATGGCAAAAATGGAGGTATAAAATGGGAAGAAAAAAGAAGGTCACCTTAACACTTGATGAAGCCCTTTGTGCGGAAATAGAAAAGGCAGCATTGACTTTTAATATGGCAAAAAGTCAACTTGCTCAGAAAGCATTCAGATTATGGCTAAAAAAGGAGACCGAGGCTCTTATGGCAAAAGGTTATGAAGAAATGGCCGAAGAAGACAGGGCCTTTGCTGACCTCACCTTTCAATCCCAGAGGGAGATCCTGTAATGAGTAGTTTTCCCAAGCGCGGTGAAATATGGCTGGTTAACTGGAATCCAGCCAGAGGAAGTGAACAGGCAGGCAAACGGCCTGCTCTCGTTATTCAGAATGATATTGGGAATGAAAAAGCTCCGACAACTATTGTGGCCGCAATCTCAAGCTCCTTGAAGCTGTATCCAATGAACGTTGAGATCACCCCTCCCAATAGTGGACTGGACCACCCTTCGCTCGTAAAAACAAGCCAGATACTCACTGTGGCAAAGGACAGACTGGAAAAACGCCTGGGCCGGATCAGCAAGGAAAGGATGGATGATGTTGACAAAGCCATTAAATTGAGTTTGGCATTGGATTGAGAGATTCGGAGCAGGCGCAAGACCTGCCCCTACGGTTACGGTTACAATTGGGGAAATTATTGGAACGTTTAAATCGTTGTGTATATGCGATTGGTTACGATATATAAATGAAAACGGATTGGATACGGTTGGGAAATTCTGGCAACGAAATTATTATGAACGTGTCATCCGCAATGAGGATGAATTGAACAAGGTCAGGGAATATATTCGAAACAACCCATTGAATTGGTCTCTTGACACGGAAAATCTCGAGAGAAAGAGAAGTCACGAGAGAGAAGATCCTGTCTTCAAAGATGAATGAACTGGAACTCTCCATAAAATGAACACCACAGGAGGACAATATGAGCAGCCATTCTACTCTCTTCACTCCATTTCAAGTAAAAGAACTCTCATTGAAAAACCGGATCATCATGGCCCCATTGTATTTGGGATACGCCGATCCGGACGGTACTGTCAGTCCCTTATTGCTGGATCACTACAGGGAAATGGCAGGTTCCGGGGCGGCCATGATCGTTGTGGAACATACATGTGTGGACCCATCCGGGTTGGGCTCTCCGTTCATGTTGCGGATTGATGATGATCACTACATCTCCGGTCTGGCCGAACTGGCACGGACCATTCAAAACGAAGGCGCACTTGCCGTTCTTCAGATCAATCATACGGGTAGATATGCATATATGCCAGAAAGGCTCGCCCCTTCACCTGTGAAAACCGGTGATGTTGTGCCGAAGGAGATGACCGAGAAAGAGATTGAAGAGACCATACAGGCGTTTGCATCAGGGGCAAAACGGGTGAAAGAGGCGGGATTTGACGGGGTGGAAATCCATGGGGGAACAGGATATCTGTGCGTTCAATTTCTTTCTCCCCGAACCAATCTCAGGGAAGACAGGTACGGGGGATCCCTTGAAAATCGCATGCGATTCCCCCTTGAAGTTGTGGACACTGTTTTCACTGAGGTGGGAGAGAGCTACCCTCTTGGATACAGATTCCTGGCTGATGAATGGCTGCCGGATGGTCTTCATACTGAGGAGACGTCTGTTTTCGCCCGGGAGCTTGAGAAAAGGGGCGTTGCCTATCTTTCAGTCATGGCAGGGACCTATGACGCATTCTATCTTCCCGAATATCTTGAACAGGAAAAAAGAGAGGGGTACATGGTCCACTTTGCGGACAGCATAAAAAAGGCAGTACAAACAACACCAATTGTTACGGCCGGCAGAATACAGAGTCCTGAGACAGCAGAAATGATCCTGAAAAAGCAAGAAGCGGATCTGATCGGCCTTGCCAGGGTGCTTTTTGCAGATCCATGTTGGCCGAAAAAAGCCGAAGGCCAAAGAACCGAACCGATTGTGGAATGCAAACACACGTGCTCACTGTGTACGAAACGGGTTATGACGGGTATGCCTGCTTTTTGCTCTCAATGGGACAAGGGTCGGCGAGAGGCTTTTTTAAAAAGGCTCGGGGAGCCTGTGGGCGAAGAACAAGGTATCAATGGAAAAGAAGTCTGAATACCCCAAGAAACAAATTCTTGGGCGATGTATATTGCCTCTCATAAGTATTTCAGTTTCGGTTTCAGGTGTCGTCAGTGTTCATGTTTCTTTCTAGCTTCTGACACCTGAAACCTGGATGAATGTAAATACAGTGTAAACTCCTTCTGTGTCAATATGGAGGATGCTAAAACAGACACGAGATTCACTCAGAATATTCAAGGAGTATGAAAGAATGAAAAGAGACACACCCGGGCGTCTTTTCTGGATCAGGTTCAGAAAGAATCGGCTTGCAATAAGCGGAGGCGCAATCGTTCTTCTTCTTTTCTTTGTTGCTGCTTCCGCCCCGTATATGTCCCCGTATGATCCGGGTGAGATCAATACGAAAAATGCATTACAATCCCCGAGCATGAATCATCTCCTGGGTACTGATCAACTGGGAAGGGATGTGTTGAGCAGGATGATATGGGGATCGCGGATCTCTCTTTTGGTTGGATTTGTGGCGGTGGGCATTGCCACTGTTATCGGAGCATTTCTCGGAGCCCTTGCAGGTTTTTACGGCAGATGGGTGGATGTTGTCATAATGAGACTTGTGGATATCATGCTTTGCTTTCCTACCTTCTTTTTGATTCTGGCGGTTATTGCCATCCTGGAACCCAGCATTTGGAACATCATGATCGTCATCGGAGTCACTGGATGGATGGGCGTGGCGCGTTTAGTGAGGGCCGAATTTCTGAGTCTGAAGGAGAGAGACTATGTACAGTCGGCAAAGGCCACAGGGGCTACAAATGCAAGGATCATCTTTCTCCACATCCTGCCCAATGCACTCTCTCCCATTTGGGTGTCCGCTACGTTGGGTGTGGCTGCTGCAATCCTCACGGAATCCGCACTGAGCTTCCTGGGAATAGGCGTTCAGCCTCCCACACCGAGTTGGGGAAACATATTAACCGCGGGAAAGGACAATATAGAGATCGCCTGGTGGCTGTCCCTCTATCCGGGGCTGGCCATACTCATTACTGTATTGGGGTATAATCTTTTGGGAGAAGGCATACGAGACGCCATAGACCCACGATTGAAGTCGTAAGGTGTTGACAAAAGATGATGATTGATGTTAGAAGATGGTGAGAAAAGAGATCGCAAGAGACATTTTTTTCCTAAAACCATTGTTGGAGACGATTGAAAAAGGCATCTCCCGTGTCAAGGATTGTTTATTGACGGCTTTTAAAGGATCATAGAAGTTTTTTTCAATCAGCCTCTTCAGGAGGTGATCAATGGCTGAATTAGTATTCAGGTTAAAAGGCAGGGAATTAAAGAGGTTCGTGCTCAGTGAAAAGAGAACGATTATCGGGAGGACTCCTGGCTGCGATGTGATGATAGATAATATCGCCGTTTCCAGAGAACATGCAAAGATCGACTTTTCAAATGGGCAATATATACTGAC
>JAXHSZ010000346.1:0-10711 GCA_034190725.1 Thermodesulfobacteriota bacterium | reverse complement strand
GCATGACCCGAAGCAGATCTGTCCTGGTGATTCCTCCTATTATCTTTCCCTTTTCCACTACAGGAACGAATCTCTGGTTGTTTCCTACAATAATCTTTTGAATGGCCAAAAGTGGTGTATCCGGACTGACCACGGCAAAATCCGTTGACATATATTCTTCCGCCGGCAGGTCCTGTAAACCGTGAAAAGCAGCCTTCTCAATGATCTGTCTGGAGATTATGCCTACAAGTTCATCTCCCTTGACCACCGGCAAAACATTGATGTTATATCTTGTTAAAAAGTCTCCGGCCTTCCGTATTGACTCAGTGGATTCTATGACTTTTACAGGGAAAGACATTATCCCTTTTGCATATCTCTGAGTGCCTGTCTTGCGACGAAGGATACTCAGGAGCTTTTCTTCCACCTGAATCAGTGTCAAGTCCTTTATAGTTGCTGATGCTGCCGTGGCGTGCCCCCCTCCCCCAAATTCCATGGCAATCTCACCTACATTCACATCGTCAACCCGACTGCGACAGACCAGATGGACACGGTCACCCATTCTGGCCAGTGCAAAGAGTATATTTATATTCTTCGTATCTTTCAATTTGTGCACAAGAACTGCGAAATCCCCCGTATACTTGTCAGTGGATGTCTTTGTTATGACAATATCAATGCCATTTATGGTATGCGTTGTGGCTGATTGAATGAGATCGTTCAAAAGAGAGATATCTTCCGCTGAAAACTCCTTGGTAATCATATCGGATATGATATTGAGGTCAGCTCCTTTCGTAAAAAGATAGGCCGCAGCGAGGTAATCATCCGCGGTGGTGGAAGAGAAAGTAAAAGAACCTGTGTCCTCATAGATCCCCAGGGCCATTACGGTAGCTTCATCAGGGGAGATATCAATATTTCGGTCTTTCAAGATCTCAGCAAGGAGAGTGATTGTGGCCCCAACCTCTTTGATTACCTCTACGGAACCAGAGAGATCGTCTGGTGAGGGTGGGTGATGATCATAGATATGGATCTCCAGATCAGGATTATGTATAATTTGTGAGAAATTCCCTATCCGACCGGCCTGTCTTGTATCCACCAAGATGAGTCGATGAATACTCTCTAAGTCGATATTTTTCAATCTCTCTATTTCAAAGACATATATGGTGGACTGGATAAAAAAATCTCGTATGCTTTTTTCCTGAGACCCGGGAAAAACAATGACAGCGTCAGGATACAGCTTTTTGACTGCCAGCATGGAAGCGAGAGAGTCAAAATCGGCATTGATGTGGGTGATGATGACTTCCATTATAACACCTCACAAAAACGACCATTCAATATACATATGCCCAGGAAACGATACTCTTGCATGATGATTGATGTCCGTTTGCGGGGATTCGGGTGTCAGAAATCAGGTGGACTTCTCCATAATGAATTCATTTCAAGACATTTTCTTTGGAAATGATATGGCTCTTAAGCCCGGGGATGGAGTTGACTGTGCAGCTTCTTCAACCTCTCTCTTGACACATGGGTATAGATTTGGGTCGTTGTAATATCAACATGACCGAGCATGGTCTGAACCGAACGGAGATCAGCACCTCTTTCCAAAAGATGTGTGGCAAAAGAATGCCTTAATGTATGTGGAGTAATGTTCTTCTTTATCCCGGCTTTCAAAGCATATTTCTTGATAATCTTCCAAAATCCCTGACGGGACAAAGGTCCTCCCGAACGGTTGACAAAGAGGTGTGAGCTTCTGGAACCTTTGAGTAAGCTTTTCCTTGAAAAAGAGAGATATTCCCTCACCTTCTTTACTGCAAGATCGCTTATTGGGATTATTCTTTCTTTTGATCCCTTCCCCATAGCAATGAGATACCCCACATCCGTGTTGATCTGATTCAGAGAGATGGAGATGAGTTCTGAGACCCTGAGCCCTGTGGCATAGAGAATCTCCAGCATGGCAGAATCCCGCACCCCCAGGGGAGTATTCGTATCAGGTTGATCCAGCAGTCTTTCCACTTCATCAAGACTTAAAATATTGGGCAATTTCACCCAAGTCTTGGGAGAATCAATCTTTACGGCTGGATTCTCCATAAGATAATTTTCATTGACCATGAACTTATAGAACATCTTTATGGCTGACAAGTTTCTGGCAATTGTCTGAGTGGCCAGCCCTTGTTCCATTAACATAGACAGAAAGGCCATGATATGGGAACTTGAGGTCTCTTTAAGATCCGTGACTCCATGTCCTTCCAGATGGTCAAGGTACTTATGTAAATCCCTGCTGTATGACTCCAGTGTATTCCTGGACAGACCTCTTTCAACGACAAGGTAATTTAAAAATTCATCGAGTAACATCAGAGAAGATGTCTTATTCAGTTTCATGATCTCCGGTTTTTCGTTCCTTCTAAAGTTGCTATAAAATCAATCGCATTCTCCAGTCTGAGGAGAACCTTCTCCCTCCCTAAAATCTCCATGACTTCAAATAGTCCGGGACTTGCCGTAGAGCCTGTCAGTGCCACCCTCACCGGCTGGGCAATCTTCCCGAGCTTCATACTCTTTTCTGAGGATACATCTCTGAATATCTTTTCAATTACCTCCTGGGTAAATGTCTCCAGTTGACCTAACTTCTTTATGAAAATTTTGAATATCTCTCCTAGTTCCGGCTTCAGGAATTTTTCCGCTGCCTTTCTGTCATAGTCTATCTTCTCTTTGAAGAAAAATTCAGAGGAATCAGCCATCTCAACCAGTGTCTTGCTTCTCTCTTTCAGGACGAACACTATCTTTTGCAGAAGTTCATTATTTTCCACCTCATAGCCCTTTTTTTGTAAAAAGGGGATGAGAAGGTTGGTGAGATATCCAATATATTCCTCTTTGATATAGTGACTGTTGAGCCATAAGAGTTTTTCCGAATTGAATATGCCCGCTGATTTTCCAACATTGTCCAAGGAAAACTTCTCTATCAATTCATCTTTTGAAAATATTTCCTGATCACCAGAGGACCAGCCCAGCCTGACAAGGTAGTTCATCACTGCCTGGGGGAGATACCCCATATCCTTATAAGCCATTACTGATGTTGCTCCGTGTCGTTTGCTCAGGCGTGTCTTGTCGGTTCCTAAGATGAGGGGCACATGGGCAAACCGGGGGATCGATGAATTCAGTGCCCGATATAAAAGGATCTGTTTGGGGGTATTGTTCAGGTGGTCGTCTCCCCTGATAATATGAGTAATTCCCATTGTAATGTCATCAACCACGACAGTAAAATTGTATGTCGGGGAACCATCGGATCTCTGAACAATAAGATCGTCGAGTTCCAAATTCTCAAACTTCACTTCACCCTTGATGTGATCATCAACCGTGGTAAACCCTTCTTCCGGAGTCTTGAATCTCACAACACATGGTTTGTCGGATTTCCGCACATTCAGTTCCCGACATTTTCCGTCGTATTTGGGCTTCCTTCCCTCTGCCAGAGCCAATTTCCTTTTCCGTTCAAGTTCATCTGGTGTACAGCAGCAGTAATATGCCTTTTCCTGTTCTAATAATTTTTCTATGTATTCTTTGTAAATACGGAATCGTTCCGTTTGAAGGTATGGACCTTCATCCCAATCCAGTCCCAACCACTCCATCCCATCATAGATGGCTCGGATCGACTCTTCCGTTGAACGAATCCTGTCAGTATCTTCAATTCTCAGGATAAACTTCCCATTGAAATGTCTTGCAAACAACCAGTTAAATAAGGCCGTCCTTGCACCACCCACATGCAAATACCCTGTTGGACTTGGCGCAAATCGTGTTCTTATATCTGACATTATCTTCGAGTACCTCTTTGATTAAAGTCTTAAAATGAAAAATTTCCTTTTACATATATAACAGGCATGATTTTAATCTTATCAACAAAATATTGTAAATGAAAGAAAAAGCCCATTACTTTAGTAAAAAAGGAAATTTTCCCGTGTAATGCTTATTCTGCATTTATTCGATGATTCTTGGGATACTGTCGCTATGCAATGACCGCAAGTATCTGGCTCTTTTCTGCGGTATCTCCCTCTTTAAAATGTATGGATTGAACCGTGCCGTCCACAGGTGAAGTGAGAGCATTTTCCATCTTCATTGCTTCAAATACAACAACAACATCACCATTCTTTACTTTGTCTCCGACACTCACCTCATACCGGATGATCATTCCGGGCATGGGGGCTACAATAGGGGTCTGACCTTCCGCAACAGAAACGGTTGGTGCTTTTTTTGCCTCTTCTTTCTTCTCCTGCTTTTGTGGAGCAGGGGCTCCGGATGTCGCCGGCCGAGAAGACGGTGTTGAAGAGAGAATGACCGGTGTTCCCCCCACCTCCTCTACCTGTACTTCATAGTATTCATCTTCAATAAAGACATTAAATGTCCGCATACCGGATCCTTTTTCCGGAACGAACTTTTCCGCTTTCTCAACGAGCTTTCCCGCCTTTGCCTTTGCAATCAGCTCATTTTCCCTCTCTATGTCTTCCATGGTTTTGGGTTTAACCTCTTGAGGGGGTTCTTCGAGACCATACTTCCAACGCAGAAACTTCATGCCCGTGGTTGGATAAAGAGTATAGATCAAGACATCCCCAATATCTTTTGCAATGTCTTTTACGGCCTCTTTGGCTTTCTCCAGCTCCGGCTCCAATATATCCGCGGCCCTGCATGTAATGGGTTCCTCTCCCCTTTCATACCCCTTCAGAATCAATTTCTGCACCTCTTTGTCCATGGGTACCGGTGTCTTACCATAAAGACCGTATGCATAGTCTTTTACCTGTGCGGTAATCATCTTGTATCGTCCAAAAAGCACATTCTGAACTGCCTGAATACCTATAATTTGACTGGTTGGTGTAACCAGAGGTGGATATCCCAGATCTTTTCTTGTCTTTGGCAATTCCTCATATACCTCGTTGATTTTGTCAAGTGCATCGGCCTGTTTGAGCTGGGACACCAGGTTGGTCGTCATACCTCCCGGTATCTGATGAAGAAGCACACCAGTGTCTATGACCGACATCTTTGTGAGATTAAGAAAGTCCCTGTACTTGGGAGCAATGGATTCAATATGCTCTCCAATTTCAAAGAGAAGATTCAAATCCAATCCCGTATCTCTGGGGGTATTCTGCAGGGCAACGACCATTGGTTCAACCGCGGGTTGAGATGATCTCAGTGCAAAAGGCGCCAGAGAGCAATCAATAATGTCCACACCCGCCTCAATCGCTTTTAAGTATGCCATGGAAGCCATTCCACTTGTATAGTGGGTATGGAGCTGGATGGGAATGCTGATATTCTCTTTGAGGGCTTTTATCAATTCATAAACATCATATGGGGAGATTAATCCCGCCATATCCTTTATACAAAGCGTATCAGCACCCATGTCCTGGAGTATCTTTGCTTTATTTACAAAATACTCGATGTTGAATACAGGCCCTCCCAATTTCTTCTCCGTTAAAGAATAACAAATGGTCGCTTGGATGTGCTTCTTGCATTCCTTTATCACTGCAAATGATTTCTCGAAATTTCTCTCATCGTTTAAGGCATCAAATACTCTAAAAATATCGATTCCGACCTCAGAAGATTTATGAACAAAGGCTTCAACCACATCGTCGGCATAATGACGATACCCTACTAGATTCTGTCCCCTTAAAAGCATTGAAAATGGGGTATTGGGTATATGCTTTTTCAATATACGCACCCTTTCCCATGGATCTTCATTTAAGAATCTGGTGCACACATCAAAGGTGGCTCCCCCCCAGACTTCCATGGAATAAAAGCCCACCTTATCCATCTCCTCTGCCACGGGCAGCATGTCCTCGGTTCTCATTCTCGTGGCCAAACTGGATTGATGACCATCTCTGAATGTGGTGTCTGAAATCATCACGGGATTCTTCTTCTCTGCTTTGAAACTCTCTGACATCTTATTATCTCCTCTTTTAATCTTCACTGGAATTGGGAACACATCCCTATTTCTGCAATTTCTATAAGTACAAACATGAACAGTCTCTTTATTTCCGTAATGCCCTCAACTGCAACAGGTTTCTCATACGCATGGTATCCTGTCGACCGGAAAGGCCCCAAATACTGAAAGGCGCGTTCCGAGACATGGATGGACTTTGTGTCCCGTTTCCACCTTCTTGTTTTGTAAAGGCGGATATGGCGGCTGAAATAGCCGCTGTTTTCTTTTTATCAGTGCTCATAAGACAGACCTCTCTCTTTCTACTTATTTCACAACATACAAGTCAAATGCTCTCTCGTTATACTGGAATTGACCCGGCATCGAGATCATGTAAAAATCCCCCTCCTTATATATCAAGGTTGAAAGGAGAGGGATTGTCAAATATACAACTTTTATACTGGGATGTTCCCATGCTTCTTCGGAGGACGGGTCTCTCTCTTGGTTGATAACGCTTCCAGGGCGCTTATTATCTTCGGCCGTGTTTCGTTGGGAAGAATGACAGCATCTATATATCCTCTTGAAGCAGCGATATACGGATTGGCAAAGAGATCACGGTATTCGGTGATTTTCTCCTGCAGCTTTGCATTTGGATCTTCAGCCTCTTTTATCGCTCTTCTATGTATAATCTTCGCTGCCCCTTCGGCTCCCATTACGGCAATCTCTGCCGTTGGCCAGGAAAATATATAATCACCGCCCAAATGTCGACTACACATGGCCACATAGGACCCACCATATGCCTTTCGTGTAATCAGAGTAATTTTCGGCACTGTGGCCTCTGAATAGCACCAGAGAAGCTTTGCCCCGTGTCGTATTATCCCATTCCATTCTTGAGCCGTACCGGGCAGATATCCAGGCACATCCATTATCGTCAAGAGAGGGATATTAAATGCATCACAAAAACGAATAAACCGAGTGGATTTATCGGAAGCATTCACATCGAGACAGCCCGCTAAAAAACTCGGTTGATCTGCAATGATGCCGACAACTCTTCCATTGAGGCGAGCCAAGCATATGATAATATTTTTGGCATAGTGTTCGTGGAGTTCAAAAAACTTGCCATCATCCACAATAGCTTTGATCACTTTTTTCATGTCGTAGACTTGTCTGGGATTGTCGGGAATTATCGTGTTAAGTTCCGGAGCGATTCGTTTAGGATCGTCCGATGGTTCAATGAATGGAGGATCTTCCATATTATTTGAAGGGAGATATGTGAGAAGTTCCTTTATTAATTCTATTGCCTCGCCATCATTCTCGCAGGCAAAGTGGGCTACGCCACTCTTTGCATTATGGGTCATTGCACCCCCTAGATCTTCAGGGGTTACCTCTTCGCCCGTGACAGTCTTTATTACATCAGGCCCTGTAATAAACATGTAACTGCTCTTTTTCGTCATGAATATCCAATCGGTCATTGCCGGGGAATAGACAGCTCCTCCTGCAGTGGGTCCCATGATTGCGGATATCTGTGGAATAACTCCTGAAGCGCATGAGTTGCGATAAAAGATTTCTCCATAACTGCTGAGAGCATCAACTCCCTCTTGGATGCGGGCTCCTCCTGAGTCATTGAATCCCACGATCGGTGCTCCTGCCTTCAGGGCAAGATCCATTACTTTTGCGATCTTCTTGCCGTGGTATTCACCGAGGGTTCCTCCTACGGAGGTGAAATCCTGGGAGAAAGCAAATATCGTCCTTCCGTCTACGGTCCCGTAACCGGTAATGACCCCTTCCCCGGGCACAACATTGTCTTCCATTCCGAATTCTCTGCATCGATGCCGGACAAACATATCTGTTTCTTCAAAACTGCCGGGATCAAAGAGGAGGTCAAGTCTTTCTCTTGCAGTCAGCTTGCCGGATGCGTGTTGTTTCTCTACCTTCTTGGCTCCTCCCATTTCTTTTTCTTTGGCTATCTTTTCTTTTAATTCATTGATCCTATTTTCTACATAACCCATACGCTTTCTCCTGTATACAGACTATTCTCTATGGAAATTCAAATAATACCCTTTATATTCCTATGGCAGTTCAGAGTCCCAGGAATCCTCCCGGTGTTATCTCAGCGATCCACTGAGCACATATACAAAAAGCGGCTCTTACCATCTCCTTGGGAAGGGAAAACCCGAAAATCTGTCTCCTCCAAAACGTCTAAAAATCCAGTTCTTATTAGCATACAAGTCATTGACTGTCAAGAGATTTGTGGTGAGTCACCGGTACTTTTCACTGTGCCACAACCTGTTCTTTTGATAAGTTTTTTTTCATTATTGCATGGTTTCACTTGTTGAGTCCTGATGGGAAGGGTCTGTACAATCAGGTTTATGTATGTGGTTTTCTTGAGCAGGCTTTTGGAGGAATATCCTCACTGTTGATAGAATACTCAATTTAGGTTATAATAAGCAAATGAAGTAAGTAACCGATCACAGGCTTCTGGTGTCTGGTTTCAGCACAAGAAAGAACGCAGTGACAACTCAAAGCTGTACGTATGGAGAGGGCCTGAGGTCGAAAGATGTTATTATGCTTGAACGAAGAGTGTACTACTCATCTTTCTCTCTTCTGACACCTGAAACCAAAATCTGAGTATTCGTGATCGCACATCCTCTCCACAAAAGAGCATCAAAAGATCTCCTCATACATCCAATGAAACGTTTGCTATGGGTGGTATGTTTTTCACATGAAAAGCCATTCGTGAAAGGAATTTCAATATGATTGACATGGTAAAGAGATTCTTTGGAAAGGAGCAAGATAGAAATGCTTCTGACCAAGAAGTAGGAAGTTCTCATGACATCAATGTAGCAACATGCGCTCTTTTTCTGGAGATGGCCAATATAGACGGTGAGTTCAGTGACTCGGAACGAGAGACCATCATGTCTATACTCAAGAAAGACCATGGTCTCTCTCACGAATACATCTCTGAACTCATCAATGAATCAAAAAATGAGTTAAAACAAAGTATAGACTTATGGAAATTCACAAATCTGATCAATCAGAATTATTCAACCGAAGAGAAAGTACGCATTATAGAAATGGTATGGAAGATTGTTTATATTGACGGCAGACTTGACAAACACGAAGACTACCTGGTTCACAAACTGGCCCGGTTACTCCGTCTGACCCATAAACAGTTGATTGATGCCAAGATCAGGATAGTCCATGAAGATTCCAAGTAAAACACCTCATATGCAGAAAATGTAATTCCTGAATAATGCCTATCCAAAATTAAGACTTTTTGTATGGTTAAAGAAAACGAAGACTTTAACAAAAGAAATTATAATCTGTCAATCATTCGAACATGACCATTCTGCCCCTATATGTCCTTGAGGCGTTTATTGGCGGGTGATTGTTCCATAAGGGTGTCGAAGTCTTTGAAGCTTTCGGAGAGTTTTGTGAGTTCTTCTGTTTTGGGCAAAGAAATACTATCACTGCCATTATTTTCCAGAGCATCAACAACATATTTTATGGTAATAATATCAGGATCAACAGCAGGCTGGTAGGCCTCGCCCTTTTCATCTTTTTCCTTTACCTCAGAAACAACTCCTGATGAAACCAATTCATGGAGTATCTGGTTTGTGAGACGGTTAGGAATTTCCAGTTCATTTGCAATCTGCATTGCATTCAATGCTCCATCTCTGTCGGAGAAGCGGTTTATGAGTAAATGGACGATCCTTAAGGAGAGCAATTTCTTAAATGAATGGCTGACATTTTCACAATCCTTCTCAAATTCATAAATTTTCACATTCTGATGCGCATAAGAAATTTCTGCCCCAAAAAGCACAATGAACCAACTCACCTGCAGCCATATAAAGAAGAGAGGTAATGCTGCAAAGCTGCCGTATATGGTGTTGTATCTGGAAACATCGATCTGAAAATTGATATAGGCCCATTGAAAGACATAATAGATGGTCCCGGCGATAATACCAGCCAGCATACCGGATTTGAACTGAATTTTGGTGTTTGGAATAAACATATACAGGAAAGTGAATAATATCCATAGCACGCAAAAGGGTAAAAATTTCAATGTGAAGAATATGACAGGCCCGAAAACCTGTAACAAAGAAACCTTCTCCACAACGAGTCTGGTTCCACTGGTTATGATGACGGTCGCTGCGCTGGATATCGTAAAAAGCAGGGGACAAATGAGCATGAGTGAAAGATAATCACTGATCTTCCGCACAAACGGTCTGGAACTTTTTATGCCCCATATATGATTAAACGAACTTTCAATGTGGGATAGGATTTTGATGATCGTATAAAACAGGACTATGATGCCTATTCCAGCAACCAAACCGCCTTTTACATTTTCAAGCAGAGCTTGTGCAAACTTCACCGCCTGGGCAACCACCTGTTCATGTCCTTGGAACCTTTCTGAGAGAACTTTTTCAAGCATACTTTCAAAGCCGAATCCTTTAGCAATGCCAAAGGTCATGGCCAGAACAGGGACAATGGAAAGCAATGAATAAAAAGTGAGAGCAGATGCTCTTAATTGACATCTGTCCTCCGTAAAACCACGAACAGCAAGAATAATGATTCTTAAAGTCCTTATAAAAAATGATTTGGGTTGAGAAAAATCATTTTCGCGGATTCGCCAAATCTCTGATCGTAAAAACCGGATGACTCTTTTTATGTTCATTTTCTCTTCATGGATCCTGTAATAGACTCTGACCTAAGTTGAGCGATTCTTTCCGTCACGAGGCCAGAGAGAGGAATCCGCGCAAGTCGTACATTGAAGTGCATCGTCGTGGATTCCAACCGATAACATAGTGAAATTTGATTTTGAAGAAACTCTCGCTGCTC
>JAXHSZ010000345.1:0-20579 GCA_034190725.1 Thermodesulfobacteriota bacterium | reverse complement strand
CTCAAGTATCTTTCCAGATGCAATGGAGAAGCGGACTTCTCCGGGCCCCATAGTATCCGATGTTCATAGGCCAGGGACTCCAAATGAAAATATTCATCCGGTTTCTATTATTTGCGTTAATACTCTGTGTTCCTCTCTCCGCTTCTGGGTATATCCTATCTGCAAAGTTCATAATAAAAATGATGTTGCAAGCGAATCACAGAATACATGACGTGAAAATAGAACAAACCGCAACTCTCTTTGATGAAGATGCCGATCATGAAGGTTATAAGGCTCCATCTGTCCTCTATCTTAAATTTCCGGACAGTTTGCGTCTTGATATAACCTTATCCTATGAAAAGGAAACCGTCATCCATAGCAATGGGGAGACATTGACCGTTGTAGACGGAAACCTCGTTTCAGAAGTACCCGATGTCAGGTCTGTTTTGAAAGAATTTTTCATAACACGGTCGGTGGATGAGGTCATTGAGTTCCTCCATGCAAAGCATGTGAATACGGAAAGGATGGGACTGGGGAGATTTAACGGTAAAATCGTATATATTATCGGAGCAAAGGAATGGGAGACTGAGTCTCCCCAGTTGTGGATAGAAAAGGATTCATTCCTGCCCTTGAGATTCATAGCTGAAGAGAGAAAAGAAGACTGTGTCTTCATCCTTGAAGTTCGTTATTTAGACTATAAGAGCATAGGCCGTGCATACAGATACCCGTCTGTTATTGAATTCTACCATGACAATAATCTGACCTTACGCTATGAAACAGAAAATGTAGTGGTGAATACTTCTCTTCCAGACAGCCTTTTCCATATGAATAGAATCTCAGAAAACAATCCTCACATATCGAATAATGGAAAACAAGAGATTCATTGAGGTAGCTCCTAGCCTGCCCCTTCATAAGACCCTTTACTATCATGTGCCAAAAAATCTAAGACAGAGTATGGAACCAGGCAAAAGAGTTTTGATTCCTCTGGGTAAGAGGAAGATAACCGGGTATGTGGTGGGTTTTCCGCAAAAAGTCCGCGTCAAAGAGATCAAAGATGTGCTCGATATACTCGATATCTCCCCTCTGTTTAACAGAGATGAGTTGGGTTTCTATCACTGGGTATCGAACTATTACTTCTCCTCATTGGGCGAAGTGATAAAGACAGCCTTACCTCAGGGGATCAATATTGAAACTCTCCAGACTCTGTCCCTTACAAAAAAAGGAACTGACCTCCTTGCTTCTTACGACGATAATCAGCTCACTTCTAACATATTAACTGAAATCGGGCAAAAAAAAGAAGTTTCATTGAAGTACATTGTAAACAAATTTTCAGCGGATAACCCGTATGCTCTTCTGTTCAGGTTAAGAGATGAAGGGCTCATCAATATCGAATTCAAAGAGAAAAGAAAGAGAGTGTGCCCGAAAACTGAGGCATGGGTACAACAGGAAATTGATGCCCTGCCTACTGAAGACTTGACACGAATAATAGGTACATTGGAAAGAAATGCCCCAAAACAGACAGCCATATTAAAGCATCTTCTTGATAAAAATAAAGTTCCCATTCATAGTCTGAGAAAAGAATTCAGCAATCCGTGGAAAAGTCTGAGAGGGCTTGAGGAGAAGGGTTTGATCTCCATCACTCAAGAAGAGGTCTATCGTGACCCCTTCGGAGAAGAAAAATGTAGCCGGATTTGTCCCCCAATACTGGAAAGGAGACAGGAAGCGGTTCTCAACAGAGTAATCCAGGGAATCAAGTCCGAGAAGTTCTCCCCCTTTCTCTTGTACGGTGTCACGGGGAGCGGCAAGACCGAAATCTATTTAAGGGCCGTGGAAGAGGTATTACAACTGGGCAAAGAGGCCATTATTCTGGTTCCTGAGATATCACTGACAGCCCAACTGCTGAGTCGTTTCAGATCACGGTTCGGTAACAACATAGCGCTCTTTCATAGTCGGCTGTCTGAGGGGGAGAGATATGACCAATGGAGACGCATTCATAGAAAGGAAGTAAAAGTAGCCATCGGGGTTCGCTCTGCCATATTTGTCCCTTTTGAAAATCTTGGGGTCATTGTTGTGGATGAAGAACATGACACGTCTTACAAACAGGATGAGAGATTGCGATACAGTGCCAGAGACCTGGCACTGGTGAGGGGGAAATTGACTTCCTCAGCAGTGATTCTCGGTTCGGCAACCCCATCTCTGGAGTCCTATTACAACTCACAAACGGGAAAGTTTGTCCCTTTGAGTTTACCGACAAGAATAGAGAACAGACCTCTTCCATCCGTAGAGATTGTCGATATGAGACAGGAAGTTCGAAGAGGATTCAGTGATTGTTTTATTTTTTCGAGGAAGTTGATAGATGCCATAGAAGAGACTTTGTTGAGAAAGGAACAGATCCTTCTCTTTCTGAATCGAAGGGGTTTTGCATCTTTTATTCTCTGTGAGAGATGTGGATCTATCATCAAATGTCCCAACTGTAGTGTTTCCCTTGTATACCATCTCAATGTCAAGAGCCTTTACTGCCATTATTGTGATTACTCGATGCAGGTACCCGATAGATGTCCGGAGTGCAATGACAAAGCAGTCCGTTCCTTTGGCCTGGGAACAGAAAGTGTCGCCCTAGAAGTAAAGAAAGTCTTCCCAAATGCGCGAGTTGCCAGAATGGACAGAGACACCACGACCCGGAAGAACTCTCACCACAGAATACTGAAGAGTCTCGAAAATGGAGAGGTCGACATACTCATCGGCACTCAGATGATTACAAAGGGCCATGACCTGTCCAGGGTCACACTGGTGGGAGTTGTATCCGCAGACACATCCCTGGGATTTCCCGATTTTCGTGCAAGCGAGAGGACGTTTCAATTGTTGACCCAGGTAGCTGGGAGAGCGGGAAGGGGGGACCTTCCGGGAAGAGTTATTATTCAAACTTTCAATCCAGGGCATTACAGCATACAACAGGCCAAGTCCCATAACTTTATAGAGTTTTATAAAGAAGAGATCAATTTTCGAAGAGAGTTAAACTATCCTCCTTTTTCACGTCTTGTAAATTTTCGAATCTTGGGGAATGACAGAAAGAAGACCAAGGAATACGCTGATGAACTGGAAGAGATCACAAAGGATCTCCTTGAAAGGAACGAAAAATACAGAAGTCAGATGGAGTTTTTAGGTCCTGTTGTCGCCCCCCTTGAGAAACTGAGGGGAAAGTATCGATGGCAGATGATGGTGAAGGGTCAAAATCCTGATCTTCTCCATTCTTTTGGAAAGGAGATGCTTCAAAAATCGGCTTTGAGGATCAAGGGAAAAGGTGTTACTCTTTCTATAGATGTTGATCCTATAAATATGTTATGATATAAGTACATAATATAAGTACCCTTTTAGCGCCAAGAAATAGAAAGCTATCAACAAACTTCAACGACAGTCAAATTTGTATGGGTATACTGTCTGAGCGTCTGAATGAGCGTGAAGAAGGAACAAGGGATTGCTTTAAATTTTTATATCTGAAATAGGTTCAGAATGGAGTTATTATGTCTGTTTTAGAAATTCTTAAATATCCCAATCCGATTCTCAGAAACAGGGGCGATCCTGTTGAAACAATTGACGAAAAGATAAGGAAACTCGTCCAGAATATGACCGAAACCATGTATGCTGCCCCAGGAATAGGTCTGGCTGCCCCTCAGGTAGGTGAATCCCTCAGGGTGATAACAGTTGATTTAGCACGAAACGGAGAGGGATTGATAACGATGGTTAATCCGAATATCATCTCTTCTGAGGGTGAGTATGTTGATGAAGAAGGTTGTCTGAGTGTACCTGACTTCAAAGATTCTATTCGGAGGAAACAGAAGATCGTTGTTGCCGGGTTGGATATTGACGGGAAAAATATTCAATTGACTGCAGAGGGTCTGCTTGCTGCCGCGTTCCAGCATGAGATCGATCACTTGAATGGGATTCTCATAATAGACAAGGTAAGCAGATTAAAGAAGGATGCCTTTAAAAAGAAACTGAAGAAAAAGAAGGAAATATAAACCGACTTTGACACACTCAAAGATGAAGATCGTATTCATGGGCACATCTGATTTTGCCGTCCCTGCTCTCAACCTTTTGATGAAAAATCATGAGGATGTGGTTTGTGTCATCACACGGCCAGATCGACCCAAAGGCAGGGGCAGAAAAGTCACGGCCCCACCTGTAAAAAAGTTTGCACAATGTATGGGACTGAATATAATTCAGCCCGAGAATGTAAAAGACGAACTCTTCATTGCCCGATTAAAAGCACTACAGCCGGATGTTATTGTCGTGGCAGCCTTCGGTCAGTTCCTTCCAAATAAAATACTCACCATACCCCCTCTCGGTTGTGTCAATATACATCCTTCCCTCCTTCCCAGATACAGAGGTCCCGCTCCCATTAACTGGGTGATCATAAATGGGGAGAAGAAAACAGGTGTCACGACCATACTCCTGAATGACGGCATGGATTCAGGAGATATCTTTTTGCAATGGGAAGTGGAAATTCAAGAGGACGATACCGCTGAAATCCTGCATGATCGATTGGCAAAGATCGGAGCAGAATTGCTCATGGAGACTCTCTATAAAATAAAAGAAAACTCAATCGCTCCTATCCCTCAAGACCACTCAAAAGCAACTGTGGTTCCTATGCTTAAAAAGGATAACGGGCTCATAGACTGGACAAAAGATAGCCTTCAGATATCAGACCTCATCAAGGGTCTCATCCCCTGGCCTTGTGCCTATACTCATCTTCAAGGCAGTACACTCAAGATATTTAAGGCAAAAGCTCTTGCAGGAAATTCAACGGAGATTCCTCCGGGAACCGTTACTGAAATCGGTAAAGAAGGGATAACAGTCTCTACGGGCAAGGGATTCCTCTTGATAAAAGAGATTCAGTTACAGGATCATAAGAGGATGAATGCAGCGGACTTTATCAGGGGTTGCAGGGGGAAGATCGATATTGGAATGGTTCTCATGGAAGGATAAACTCTACGTTTACAAATAGGATGAAGAACAGTTTCCGGAAACCTAAAAAACTGCTGTTTGTAGGTTTGTTGGCATTTTCGTGCCTTGTACTCACCACTTTGGCTTTTCTACTCTGGTGGGTTCCGTATGTAGGATTGTCCAATATCCACCCCAATCTTCCCTTTCTCTTTGGGCTTTCTTTGGGGATTGTGATTCTCATCATTTTAACCGGTATCGTACTTTTAACCTCCAGTGTGATCCTTGAGAGAGAAGTGTTTTTCTCTCATAAATTGAGAGGGGCTGTCGTGAAGATCGTGTTTCCCATATTGGTCTTCGTAGGCAGAATCCTGGGTTTATCAAAGAAAAAAATTCAGCAATCCTTTGTGGAGATAAACAACCAGCTCGTTCTCTCCCAGCCGTTTAAGGTAACGCCGGAGAAATTACTGCTCCTTATGCCCCATTGTCTCCAGGACAATGAGTGCAGCGTAAGAATCACAGGAGATGTGAAAAACTGTGAGAGGTGTGGAAATTGTGAGATCAAAGAACTGGTGGAATTGGCTGAAGAGAATCATGTGGAACTGTCAGTGGCCACGGGCGGAACCATTGCCAGACGGATCGTCGTTGAAAAAAGACCGGAAATGATTATTGCTGTGGCCTGTGAAAGGGATCTTACAAGCGGCATACAGGACAGTTATCCTATTCCGGTCTACGGTATACTCAATGAACGTCCTTACGGTCCTTGTTTCAATACTCAGGTGGATATGATCAAGGTAAAAGATGCCATGAAAGCCATCTTGAACTCACAGATGTAGGTTGTGCACCTTGATCTGCCAATATTTCCCTCTCATCACCCTTTTTCAAAGAGGGATGTATGGGGATCTATATTGTGCTCTGTGTCACCATACGGCATGAACTTTTTTGTCTAGTGTCCATCCAGGAATGAGATATTTTTTCCAGGGCCAAGGAGGACGAAGATTTTAACCGCAGGAATACATTAGGTATGGAGGGGCACATTACAATGTGCCCCTCCATCTGAGTCTGACGTAATATTGCGGAAAAGAGCCATTTCTGAATGGATACCCATTGAGAGCATGACTTCATAGAGGCCCAAACAACTGATTTTTTGTATACTTTCTGTGATGTCATTTTACTGAAGAATCGACAACTCGTGGCACTTATGACCAGAGGGGAAAGCGATAAGAACAGCCCGTCAACTCGCACTGCAAATACTTCTGAGAGTAGAAACCGAGGGGGCATACGCAAATAAGGTATTAGACAGGGCCCTCAGACAAGAAAACTCTCTCAGCTCTTTAGACAGGGCATTAGTGACTGAACTGGTGTATGGCACCCTGAGATGGCGTGGAAAGATTGACTGGATAATCAGTCAGTTTTCTAAAATTCCCACCAAACGAATCACTCCTCCCATTTTGAACATTATCAGGCTTGGTGTGTATCAGCTCCTCTTCCTAGATAAGATACCATCTTTTGCATCAGTGAATGAGTCCGTCACACTGGCAGGGCAATGGGGGCACAGAGGCCAGGCAGCATTTGTAAATGCCAATCTCCGCTCAATCAACAGGGCACGAGACAGGTTAGAGTACCCTGACTTAGGAAGAGATCCCGCTCTTCATATATCTGTTGTATATTCTCATCCACTCTGGATGATAAAAAGGTGGCTGAAGCGCTTCGGATCGGATGTCACCATAGAACTCTGCAAGAGTAATAATGAGACCCCACCCCTTACCATAAGAACGAACACGCTCAAGGTATCCAGGCAAAAGCTTTTCCATGAACTCATGGAGGAGGTTGAAGAAATCTCACTCTGCACTCGATCTTTGGAAGGCATAGACATAAAAGGCGTCTCCGACATCAGAGCCCTTCCTTCCTTTCTAAGAGGGTGGTTTCAAGTCCAGGATGAAGCCTCTCAATTAATCTCCCATATCCTCTCTCCAATGCCGGGACAGAAAATACTCGACGCATGTGCGGCGCCTGGTGGAAAGACAACGCATCTGGCCCAATTGATGGAAAATAGTGGAGACATATACGCATTGGACAGTAACATATCCAGGCTCAAACTTCTCGAAGAGAGTTGTAAAAGGTTAGGGATTACCAATGTAAATGTCTTCAAGGGAGATGCGTCTTATCCTTTGGAATTCAGAGAGAAATTTCACGGGATACTTGTGGATGCACCCTGTTCCGGTCTGGGAACATTAAGAAGAAATCCTGACAGTAAGTGGAAAAAGAAAAAAGAGGATATTGTTTTCCTCAGCAGACTTCAATTGAGTATCTTAAACAATCTGGCAGATTATGTTAAAGAAAGCGGTGTACTTGTCTACAGCACCTGCACTCTTGCACCTGAAGAGAATGAAGAGATCATTGAATCTTTCCTGCAGACAAATCCAGCGTTTCGATTAGCTGATATTTCCGAACTACTCCCTCCTCCTTATGTCGATATGATTGATGATCGCGGATTTTTCCATTCCTTTCCTCATCTGCATCATATGGATGGTTTCTTTGCAGCAAGATTGATAAAACATTCAACAAAAAGGTGATTTACAGATAACCCACATTTGTTCTTGATCATCAAAATGTATCCGTCTTCTTTTTTCGGTCAACTATCCTTTTCAAGAGATCACTTTCAGTATCACAGGGTCTTTCCTTCCTGGTAAAGCAGGGATGTTCTTTGGATAACCTAAGATAAGAGGAGCAATGATCCTGTAATCGTCAGGCATACCGATCTCTTGAAGGGTCTCAGGATTCTGAATGGCCGCTCCCAGTTGAATCCAGCATGTGCCAAGCCCTCTGGCGCAAGCTGAAAACATGAAATAACAAGCAAACAGAGCGCAATCCACATGAAGAGACGGGACTTTTTTTGGGCCGACGATATAAATAAGACATGGAGCATTGTAGAATACGTTGAATTCTTTGTTTCTCAGAATGGATTCATACTGCTTCACCGGAGCATCAGGGTGTGTCTCAATAAATGAGATGTAATTCTTCTTACTCTCGTCTGAGAGCCTTTTCATCATGTCTTTTCTGTTAATGATGATGAATCTCCATGGCTGTCCATTCCCTGAACTGGGAGCCAGACAGCTTTCCTGTAAGATTTCCTTTACACAATCCAATGGCACTTCTTTGTCTTCAAAGTCCCTTATGGATCGTCTCTTGTTGAAAAGATCAGAATAATCAATCATGTGTTTTCTCCTATTGACTCTGCTTGATTGAAATGTTCGTATGAAACGTCTTTCAACCCATCTCTGAACAAGGACCGGGTTCAACGAATAATTCCTTCTCAATTATGAAGCCCTGAAAAACATCCTCTCTCCAGACAGTATATGACACTTATTTAGTGTCCAAACGAAAACTGTCTTTTTCGCCAATCTCTGCGTCAGATAAAAATTTTAATCTTCAAAATAGTCAATGTATTCCTGCGGTTAAAATTTTCATCTTTCTTGACCTTGACGAAAAATCCTAGTTTTCGGTTAGACACTATTTATAAAGAACCATATCAGAAAAGAGGAGTTTTAACAATAGAATGTTGACAATTGGGCACTCATGAAATAATCTTTTGTATTATTTGAGTGTTATGAAATAGAAAGCTATCAATAAGCCTATATTTTGTACCATAGTTTTCCATAGGAAAGTGTCATCTGCCCTTGAAAAAGGAACAGTCTGGAGAATCCTGAAAAAAATCATATAGAAGATGAAGTCTGAATTCAGTATTACAATTCAAAAGTTTATTTCAGCGTTTACAAAAGTGAGTAACGATCTGAAAGCTCAAGGGAAAAAGGTGCTCATAACGACGCACCGTTTCCTTGATGGTGATGCTTTTGGATCTGCTGTTGCCTTTGGCCTTCTTCTTCAGAAACTGGGTATTGAGTCCACACTCCTTTGTGTTCCCTTTGTGCCTTTAAAACTCACTTTTCTTGGTTCAATGGGAACCCTTCACATAGTATCTCCTTTCTATGCTGGAGATGGAAACACCCGTAACGCATTCACAAACACTCTCTTTGAACACTTTTCAGAAATAAAGGAAGACTTCGGTGCACTTGTGGTTCTTGACTGCGCCGGTATCGATCAAATTCCGGAAGAGGCATGGTCAATCGGCAAGGATCTTCCTTACAAGATCAATATAGATCATCATGCGGGATATGAGCTTCAATCTCCTTGTGGGAGGATTCTCAATCTGGTCCTTGACTGTTCCTCCACCAGTGAAATCATATTCGGATTGTTGAAAGAAATGGGCATTAAAGAATATCCAGAAATTGCAGTACCCTTGTTTGTGGGGATGGTTGCGGATTTGAGAAAAAACGACGTGACTCGAGACTCTCCTTATTTTCCTGTAGACGAAATACGCGAGCTGGAAATTCAGGCAAGAAAGATTGATTTTGATGTGCGCAAGCTTGTAAAGACCGTTTTTTCACTGGATCCATGGGAGAAATACTTATTAAAAGTGACACTGGCAGGGCGACGTTCTGTTGGTAATGTAGTGTATGTGAGATTCGATCATGAGATGATATTGCAGGCAAAAGAGGTAACCGATTCAAAGGACAATCCAAGGATGCCCTTCCATGAATTTCATACACGACTGAGACATCGATTAAAACGTTTCAGTATGGATTTTGCAGTTGTGGTTATTTTCGATCAGCTCCTGGGAAAGGTGAGCCTGTTTGCCCTCCAGGAGAAAGGTGGGTATGATCTGGCTGCCATAAGCAAATACATAGGAAACGGAGGGGGGCACCCGAATAGAGCGGGTTTTACGTTCTCAGCGGCCAAAGAAAAGCTTATAGCATGCAGTATTGTTGAGGAAAACCCGACTGATGAAATGATCATGAAAAAGATCGTTGAGTCAATAAATCACCAAATATCTGAAGGCAGCCATATAGAAGAGTAACCGCTTCATAAATGAAAAGTCACGGCACTTTACCGAACCCGGTTTGAATTTTGATATTTTTCGGATTTCTCTATTTAGATCTTTTCTTCTGTTCCAATTCTCTTTCAAGAACAACAAAAAAGCCCGGATTCGAATCCGGGTCTTTTTCTTTCTGTTTTCTATCTATCTGAACAATCCAAAGTTCTTCTCACTTGTTGAAATTATTAGAAACACAAATTATATGCCGTGCTTTCAAGCAAAAGCAGGAATCCAGAAAAGTATCAATATCACATGACTTCTGGATGCCGGATCAAGTCCGGCTTGACGAGAGAACTTTAGACTCTCAAATATCTAGTGGAAACGTCTTTAAGGATCTGTCGACTCTGTTGATGAAGTGTCTTTGGAATCATCACTGGTTGTTGTGCTTGTTGGGACTTCCGTTTCTTTCGGTTTCTGGTCTGCCCCTCCGCTTTTTCCTGCATAATCAGTGGCATACCACCCTGTCCCCTTGAGATGAAATGTACATTGAGAGATGAGTTTTGTTACTTCTCCGGAGCAGAACTTACAATTTGTGAGGGGTGGATCGGAAATCTTTTGCATGGCTTCAAACTCTTTTTCGCAGTTACTGCATTTGTACTCGTAGATCGGCAATTGAAACACCTCCTTCAGGTTTATTACTCATTATACTCGACCACTCAATGAGTGGTGATTAAACTTCCATCAAATCCCATCTGTAATTCTTGTACTGACAAAGAACCCTGTCCAGGTCTTTGTCACCGAGTGATTTCAACATCTCATATGTAATGGAATGGACAATAGCCTCCTCCAACTCTTTTTCTTCGGGAGTTGCAAAAAAATCCTTATAGTACTTGCTGAATCGCACTACATGTGCGAGTTCGTGGGTAAGGATATAGAGCATTAAAGGCCTCAGTTCTACCTCCCTGAGTGACCTTTTCACAGCATGGAGTATCCAGTTATCCTGCAGACAAATTCTGTATAAATCAAAGAACATGGGGGGATGTGTCTCTCCCTTTTTCACACATTCATACTTACATATCTGGGCAAATGCCTTCTCAGTCAATTCCGCCTGATTCAGATATGCCAGTGTCCTTATTTCGTAATGATACTCATTCCAATCATCTGGGGACAACTTAAAATAATCGGTGACCAAGTCTTCAGCTAAGTCAATTGTCCCATTTAAAACATACAGATCTCTGTCAGTGAAATACAAAGTGTTTACCATATGTTAAGAAAACCTCTCCGCTATAAAAAGGATACCATCCCTTCTGAGAACACGTACAAATATCCTTTCATATTTAATCATATTATAAGGCAGCATGCATGAAATGGCAAGACCTATTATTTTCAATTTTTATAGAATATCACCATTAACAACAAGATTTCATTGATGAAAGAATATTTTTTTGTTACTCTCTTCATACAGTCATTCTCTCAGTAATACAGAAATTCAAGAAGAATCCTTGTTGCTCTAGGATTTTAAGTTGGTCCTGAGGGACATATGCATACTGTCGCCATAACACTGATCACGCTGGGAGGTTTACTCCTTTTAGGTCTTGTAACGGATCTCCTCGGTCGGCATACACCAATGCCCAGGGTGACTCTGCTTTTAATCTTTGGTTTTCTCATTGGCCCTTCCGCCCTGGACCTGTTGCCCAGTATAGGTGAAGAGTGGTTTCAGGCAGTGGCCAATATGGCCCTTGTGATGGTTGGGTTTCTCTTAGGGGGGAAGCTCACCCTCACATCCCTTCGTCATCATGGCCGCTTTGTGATGTGGATCTCCATTGCAGCAGTCGTCAGCACAGTAATCGTTGTATTTCTGGGTTTGATTTTCATTGGAGTGCCTTTAATAATAGCATTGCTTCTGGCAGGGATTGCCCCCGCCACAGACCCAGCAGCAACAGCTGATGTGATTCATGAAAAGGGGGCAAAAGGTTTGTTCGCAGAAACTCTTCTTGGAATTGTTGCCATTGATGACGCATGGGGTTTGATTGTCTTCAGTCTCTTGCTCACAGCCGCTCAAGTTGTGTGTGGAGGAGGAAGCACTGTTGAACCACTTATCACAGCTGCCTGGGAGGTTGGCGGTGCCATCCTCATTGGTCTCGGTTTAGGGATTCCCATGGCTTATATTACAGGTCGTATCCAACCTGGAGAACCCACTCAAGCTGAAGCATTGGGCATTGTCTTTCTCTGTGGGGGTATCGCTCTCTGGTTGGATGTATCTTTCCTTTTAGCGTCAATGGTTTTGGGATGTGTTGTGGCAAATACGGCCCGGCATCACACACGTCCTTTTCACGAAATTGAGGGTATTGAGTGGCCTTTTATGATTCTCTTCTTTGCACTTGCAGGAGCGTCACTCCAGATAAAGACCTTGTATCAGATTGGGCTGCTTGGATCGGGATATGTTGTATTTCGAGCCATTGGGCGTTTTGTAGGCGTCTGGTCAGGAGGCATTGCAAGCAGGGCTGAATCAGAAATGCGTCGATGGATGGGCATGGCGCTGATGCCTCAAGCAGGGGTCGCCCTAGGTATGGCCCTCGTGGCAATACAACGATTTCCGAACTATGCAGATGTTATTCTCCCGACGGTGATTGCATCAACGGTCTTATTTGAAATTGTCGGTCCCATATTGACCAGAATCGCCTTGATAAAGGTTGGCGACATCCGTCCTCCCGATGATGTTGAAAACAGTCCTCATTGAAGGTCTTCCATATAAGCAGCTACAGATTCCCGTTTTTCCACTGATACAGCCACATCCTCTTTGATAATCACTTTTTAAAAAAGCTATCACTACATTGAAATATCCAATGAGGAATCAGATAAAATAACTCATTATTTGTATGTGCTCTGAATTGTCACTGAATTCCAGGATATGCACATTTTCATGTGCGATAACCATCTTTTTTGCTCCTGATAGTGGGCATATACTTGTACGGAAATCCCTGATTTCCCCTGCAATAATGTAATTTTGACAAATTAACAGTGTTATTCAAGAAAGCAAAGGCATGGATGCTTCTCATTATCAATAAACTTTTATTTTATGTGATCGATTTAGTTTTTAACTGAAAAAAACATCATTGGTATGGTTTTTGTATCAATGAAAGCTTATTGATACCCAATTGTAACTGCTCTATCATTGTCAAGCTGAAATCAGAGAAAGGTATTCACCAGATCCGTAAGATGGAAATCAGAGTATCACAATGGATTTAAAGAGATCATACATCAACTGTTTTAGACCGGTCTTTCAATGACCACGGGAAGGAGGACATATATGACGGTCGAGTTTAAAAAGAGAGAGAACAATCTTCCGATTTTAAATCCGATGCAGGGATTTCAAGAAGACGGTCAGCATGTTGAAATACGTTTTGATCCGTTGACAGGGGTGAGAAGGTTATTCAATTCGGCCTTCACTGACAAATCGACATATATGAACCAGCCTCCTGATGAAAACCTGGCTAAGATGATTGCGGAAAAGACAAGGGAGGGGTGTTTCTTCTGCCCCGAGAACATAGAAAAAGGGACACCCAAGTTCACACCGGACTTTCTGCCGGAGGGCAGGTTCAGGAGAGGAGATTCATGGATTTTCCCAAATCTTTTTCAAATTTATGAGGTGAGCGGTGTAGCAATCATTGGTAAAGACCATTTCCTTCAGCTGGATGAATTCTCCCCTGAAGTGCTTACAAGCTTCTACAATATGATCATTGATTTTTACCGAACCATACAGAGCAGAAAGCCGGAACTCAAATACGCAGCCTTTGGGATGAACTATCTTCCCCCTGCGGGATCGTCGGTGGTCCACCCCCACAACCCGGTTTTCATGTCCAGGGATCCTTTTCCATATGTGGATACTATAATGAAGGAAAGTGAAAACTATCTGCAAAAGCACTCAGTGAACTTCTGGCAAGACCTCATAAATACGGAAAAAGAACTTGGTGAAAGGTATGTGGGAAAGAAAAAAAACGTTGAATGGATGTCATCCTTTTCCCCCATATCGGGAAATGAATTTACAGGTGTGGTGCCCGGAAAATCAAATTTTCTCGAGTTTGATGACAATGACATAGAAGGTATCGCACAAGGGATCACAAAGATACTCTCCTTCTATAAGAATGACCTTCAAAAGAATTCCTTTAACTACGTTGTATATTCAGGCCCTTTGGGAGAAAAGAACAACAGCTTTTGGTCCAATATAAGAATAACAACCAGACCAAGTTTTACAAGCAATTATGTGAGTGATATTCCTCTTGCCTTACTGTACTTTATGGACAACTTCTTTGACAATATGCCTGAATACCTGGCCAGCCAACTGAGGGATCATTTCTAAATACATTCCTGCCAGTCATGCATTCCCTCTCCCATTTCATTGTGAATCCCCAGTTGAATCGCAGGGGATTCACAAATCATCTCATTTCTGAATCATTGCCCATGTTTCACATCCATTAGGCAAACTTTTAAAAAGTCTTGTCATAAAGTGAAATTGATTGCCCTCTATGCGACTCTTTTCATTAAGCTCCTCAGAAACATGAAGCTAAAAGCAAGTTTTTTTCATACATAACCCTGAAGCAAAGCGGCAGGGTCATTTGTTAAACTCTAGTAAAAAATAAGTTCACAAAATCTGTATTTTCTGTTTATCAAAGAAAATACTCAGCGAGATTGATTCTATACTTGTTTGGATCAAGGGTCTTTACAATAGTTTTGGAATATTTCCCTGAATTACTTTTTTCTGCAAGATCTACCTCAAAACCATCTATCCTATTTCCTGAACAATCAACAACAATAAGAACTTTAGGCCTTGAGGAACTGAAGGGATTGGCCTTATAGACAAGGCCCATCTCTCTTGTGTCCATCAGAACCAGTGAACCAATAGGATAGACACCAACCAGATTAACAAATATTTTAAGGATGATAGGATCCAGTTGAATTCCACCGTTATTCAGCATAATACTCAGTACTCTGTCAGGGGAATAGGGTATTCTGGAATATACTCTTGATGAAGTCATTGCGTCATATTGATCAGCTATGGCGACAATTCTCGTCATGAAATCTATTTTTATAGGTTCCTTCAATTGTGGATAGCCGGAAAGATTGCAGTGCATATGATGTTGTAATGCAACAACGGCACTCTGAATCGATGTCTTGTCGATCCCTTTAAACAGCAATATTTCACGTGCCCCATAAAAGGGGTGTCTCTTCATAATTTTCCAATCATCGTCATTAAACTTTTCAGTCTTATTGAGAACCTCTTTCGGGATGTCAGTCTTTCCAATATCATGGAAGAGCGCTGCAAGTCCTAAATCAGTTAAGGCTGTTCGATTGAGTCCTATTTTTTGCCCAATGGCTATTGACAGGACACTCACATTGACACAGTGATGATAGGTGTATTCATCATAGTCCTTTATTGCTGTCATCTGGATCAAGAGCTGATCTTCTGATATGAGATGTTCCACCATGGATTTTACAATCCGTTTCGCTTTGATCATACTGACCTTCTCACCGGCTTTCAGTTGAGTCATGATCCCTTTTGTAATGGAAACGGCATTGAAATAGGCCTTCTTTACTGCCATTCGCGTGTCTGCATCGGTTTCCTTCCCTTGGGACTTTCCAAGTTTTCCAATCTGAATATTTTGAATGTTCACAAGGGACTCATCCATAGTATCGAAAGGTGTTTCTGAATATTTGGCACCCATGAAAGCATCTAAGAACATATCGATATGGGAAATATCGAGATCAGGCTGAAACTTGACCATACCCAGTTCCCGGCATCGAAATTCCGTTAAAAGATAATTAAAATTTTGATGATATTTCAAAGAGTGCCGAACACGGGCATGATTCACATAAAAGAATTCTCCAACAAGATCGATTTGTGCAAAAGCATCTCTCTCAATGTGGTAATTCAAAAGTCTTCGAAACCTTTCTTTTGCACTCAGGAGAGCTGTATTTCCGGCCTGATGCAAACTGCAGGTCCTGAGCACAATGGAGAGTTGATTAATGATATGATCCCCATCTCTGGGGTTTGTCTTATCCGGCCTTTGCATAATTCAGCTTCTTTATGGCCTTCAACGCATTATCACGAAGAAGTCTATTGTTTGAATGTTTCAACTTACCCAGTATGGTACATGCCTCTTTCGCACCAATGAGTCCAAGGCAGTATGCTGCTCCTGCCTTTATCTCGTTATTCTTCGTACTGTTGAAAAAAGTTCTCTTCTTCACAATTTTCATGAGGATATCAATGATATCACGGTCTTTCCATCTGGCAAGAGCATGAAAACACTCTTTTTTTTCTGTGAAGCTTTTATCCTTGAAAGCATTACACTTGATTTTTTCAAGGATCACTTCTTTTGCAGAAGGTATCCCCATCAGTCCCACGGCCCTGATAGCAGCAATTCTTATCGATTCATCTTGATCTGAGATTAAGTCCTTAAGGACATGAAGTGAATCACCCTGTCCAAGCTCACCAAGGGCAAGAATGGCCTCTTTTCTCACTCTTGGGTCCGGATGGTTTACAGCAGGTCTAATATATGTTACCGCCGATCTATCACCAATCCGTCTCAGTATGTGGATCGTATTTCTCACAAGATACCATCTGTCATCAGCCAGACCCTTTAAAACGAGATCTAGATCTCTTTTTCCAAGTTCAGATAAAATCTTTATCACAATCCGTCGTGAAGATGCCGTTTCAAGCTCACCAAGGACATCAATAAAGTGAGGGATTGAACTTCTGTCCAATTGAGTGGAGAATTTGTGTATAATTTTCTCTGATAATTTCATACCGTTATCAAGTAGGATACCAAACCGCATGATAACGTCTCGTGAATTGACATGATCTCTTATACTTTCCAGACTCTGATCCGCTTTATCAGAGTAACTGTATTTCTCATTGCCCTCTGCAATCTTTTCGAGAGCAAGAACTATAGCCTCCATATTCCCTTGAGTTACAGCGTATGTGAGGACTTCATTGATCAGGCCGGCTGTATCTTCATGGGTTTTGTCGGTTTCTTCTAATGATAATATTTCAAATAGAAGGTGTAAGAGAATCAAAGTCTTATCTTTTGTCTCGCTCTCTATTTCCTGAATCAGACTTTCGAGATCATCTTTCATAAGTGGCACAATATGAGTTTCTTTAGACTTTTCAGCTTCAAACGCCTCTTCATATGCCTTCATGATCATGCCGGTGTTGTTTGCACTCTCTCTTGCCTGGGCAATAGCTGTTTCTTCATAAGTATCATCGTCCACGAGGAAACTCTCGTCCACTACTGTTTCAATATAATGGAAATCCTTCTCCCACATCAATGTTACAATATCATCATCAAACACTTCTTCTTCAAAATTTAAAGAAATGATTTTGATAAATTCTTCAAGTTCGCTTCGGGGGATTCCACGCTTCACAGTGAGCTTTTGCAGTCCATCCTTGAAAAGCAACAGAGCAAGACTATCATACTTGTCCTCATTGTGATATATTACTTCATCATGAGAGAAAATATCATATTGTGTAATATGAAATTCGAGGGATTCATTCGGCTCAAGGAGGGAAGTGAGCCTTGAAAAAACATCATCAATGGTCTTTATATAGATTGGATTGTCGGTTGGATACAGCCTTCGGTTCTTTTTCGCCTTTATGATTTGCTGTATGAGATTTTTTAATTCTTCCACCATGTGTGACTTCATATGTTTTCAAAAAGATGTGTTTAACAGATATGGGAAGTTTACATAAACTGTATATATCTGTCTTATCGATACAAATATCCATAAACTTTAATTTCCTGCGAATTCGTAAAGGCTTAGCCTTAAGTAAAATTATCGCATCGATAGTTTGAGAAACCTGCTTCAGTACTCACAAGAGGGCTTCCTCAACTGCTGCAATGAACTTGTCAGGATCGATCGGTTTGTCAAAGATTGCTTTTGCCTTCCTGACAGCAAGGTCACGGCCGGCCAGAGCACTGACCACTATAATGGGCGTGTTTTTAAGTTCTTTGTCCCTTGAGAGCTTTCGAGCAAAGTCCGTTCCAGTCTTTTTAGGCATAAGAAGATCGACCACCGCAAGATCGGGTTTCTCTCGACGGGCAGTCTCCAGTGCCTCGTCTGCACTAAAGGCAGGGATGGCCTCATAGCCTCTCTTACGCAAAAGTGTTGTGAGGTAAGTTACGATGTGTTTCTCGTCATCCAGAACAAGAATCTTTTTTTTGACATCTTGCGTATTATTCATTGTCTTATCCTTTCGTAAATCAATGACGTATGTAATAAGTCATTACTCTATACCAAAAGAGCCGATACCGCACTTGGGAGTCTGCCTCGTGAAGACGTCGTTTACACGTCTCGTTGAGTCCGATTTACCCGTTTCCCTCTCCAGATCCTCGATGCACCGGCCCCGTAATCAACTTTTCAGTCCGTCATTTCAGACTCCTATGGATTATCAAGAATCGTTCCCGACAGTGAACCGGAGATCGTCCTTCCAGCGAGGATGAGAGGCTTAATCGATGCTTATTTTTTCTTGAGGATTTTCAGAACCTCTTCCAACTTTGTGGGATCTGCGCTGTCTATCAGATTTTTGATCTCATCTTTGGCATTCTTTGAGGGTAGCTCAGTTGATCTGGGGGTCACTATGGTTTTGATATGTTCCATTCCCAGCGCGCGTTTTATGCTGTCTATATAGATTTCCGCCTTCACCGGCTTTTCCAGGTATGACTCCGCCGGATGGACATTCTCCCCTGACATGATATCATCGAAGTCTTTCCTGCCAAGATCGTCCCTGGCATGAGCACTCACCAGAACAACCGGAATGTTCCTTAAGTTCTCGTCTCTGCGAATCTCATGGAAAAACTTGGCTCCGGATTTCTTCGGCATTACCAGATCTAAAGAGATCACATCCGGGGGATTTGCTTTGACCTTAGCCAATGCTTCCATACCATCGGCGGCGGTTTCCACATCAAACCCTGCCTTTTTAAGAGCGGTCCTCAAAAAAATCCTTACGCCCTCTTCATCGTCAACCACTAAAACCGTTTTTTTTTCAGGTTGCGTCATTGGCATTTCCTCATTCAATAGATTCATCTTTTCTTTTAGTCTGATTGCAGTTCAGACAACTCAGGCAATCGACTTCGTGGAAACTCCAAACGGAAGACGGATCCTTCTCCCTCAGTTGATTCCACTGTCACCTTTCCCCCATGTTGTTGGGTTATCTTTCGAGTGACAAGCAGTCCCAATCCAGTCCCCTGTGTGGAGTCCTTTGTGGAGAAGAACGTAGTGAATACCTTTTTCTTGACCTCACAGTCCATTCCGCAGCCTTTGTCAGTCACCTCAAAAAAAATAGTTCCGTCCTGTTCAGACACTTTGAGCCGAACCTCGCAGTCTGAGTTATCACTCATTTGACAAGCGTCAATTGCATTTGTGATCAAATTTGCCAGACAAGTATGAATGCCTTCGCTATCGAAGTTTGCCGGTTCAATACATTTTTGAAATTCTGAAGTAAATCTAATCATGCTCAGGTCCGCCATATCCTTGTACAGGTGAAATACATCTTTTGCTATGGCAACGGGATCAGCTTTTTCCACATTTGGTGTGTGACCCTTTGCAAAGTTGAGAAAGTCCTGGACATATCTGGTAATCCTCTCGATGCTTTCTTGAAGCATGTCCCAACCCTGGACCCTCAGCTCTTTATCGTCATCCGTCATACCTGTGTTTAACACAAACATGCCACCTTCGAGACCCATGAGTACATTCTTAATTCCATGGGCCAGGCCGGCAACGGTTTCTCCCACAGCAGCGAGACGCTCCGTCTCTATCATATCCTGCTCAAGTCGTTTCATCTCGGTGACATCAAGAGCCATCTCGATAACATGGGACGGTTCTCCCCCTTGTCCAGAGAGAGGGGCGGTGGTGACCTGGTAGTGGATGGTTTGTCCTGTTTTGTCTGAACCTGCCTTTCCGGCCGTATGGATCTTTCCGTCATCGAATGTCCTTACAGCAGGACACTCCTCACAAGGTTCCTGAAGGTTTCTGTAAACAGTATAGCATTTGCTGCCTATGGAGTCTCCGAAAGTTTTCTTGAACAGATCATTGTTCCGGACAATGGTCTTCTCTCCATCGATTACCGTTACGTAGCATGGCACCTGGTTGAATACGATATCGTGTTCCCTCTGAAGTAATCGGGTCTCTGTGACATCGTAAGACAATTCGGCAATGTAAGGGATATCTCCTGATTTACTTGTTATCGGCTGAAAATGAACCATGTAATATGAGTAATTCCCTTCCTGATTCAGCCATCCTTCCTCGTTGATCCGACCTTTGCCATCCCCAAAGGCCAACTCTGCTTTGCATGAGATACAGGGGCTTTTTCGCTTCCTGCACACTTCGTAACAACACTTGCCGCTCCACTCACCGAACTTCATTGTGAAGTTCCTATTGGCTTTAATAATGCGATATTCGCGATCAATGATGACGATATTGCCCGGCACGTGATCGAAAAGCTCGTCATGAAGCCAGTTTCTTATGTCCATTTCAGACATGAAAGCACCTCGTCGGCATCCACTCATAAATGGCCGCTCTTCGTAATCTCAGCGTACGACTCATATGTGTCTCCAGATTTAAAATCCTCGTCTTCCTCGACCTTTGAAGAAAATGGAGATCTCGTTGCATGATGACATTCCCTGATTCAGTCAGAGCCCATCTTCTTCATTGTGAAGGCAGCCGACCAATGATCAATCCCTATTGAAATTCAGAATCGATCGGTGATCTTGTCCCTTGATACGGTGCA
>JAXHSZ010000344.1:0-2638 GCA_034190725.1 Thermodesulfobacteriota bacterium | reverse complement strand
CTGCAAGAGGAAAGGCTGGTAATAACAATCGGTGCACAAGTGGGTGCGGAAGAGATGTTGAGACAAACCATTGAATACTGCAAAAGCCGAACTGCTTTCGGCAAACCCATAAGTAAATTTCAACATAATACATTTAAAATTGTGGAGTGTGCAACTGAAGTGGAGTTGGGAAGGACCTTGTTAGATAGTCTTATAGCCGACTACATTGCAGGGAAAGATATCGTTAAAAGAGTGTCCATGGCTAAATGGTGGATTACGGAGATGACCAATAGGGTTGCCTATCATTGCTTACAGCTCCATGGAGGTTATGGATTTATGGAAGAATATCCTATTGCCAGAGCATATCGTGATGCCAGGGCTGGAACAATTGTCGGCGGAACCACTGAGATCATGAAGGTCGTTATCGGACGAATGATGGGACTCTAATTATCCTGTTTCATTCACTCCCTCGATTAGGAACTTAATGAAAGGAAGCTTTCGATTTTACATTTAAAACTACTTGGAGCAGTATACTCTAGAGGACTATCAAAAGGCTCGTTGAATCAACCGATTGATACAGTCTGTACCTGGAGGAAAATTGTCAACAAACAGGATTCTAGCAATAGATGTTGGAGGAGGAACTCAGGATATCCTTCTCTATGAGAGGGATACACCTCCGGAAAATTGTATTAAACTCATTTTGCCGGCTCCGACCCAAGTGGTGGCGAAACGTATTTCCAGGGTAACCGGGAGTGGGAAAGCAGTGTTTCTCACAGGGAACCTCATGGGGGGGGGAGCCTGCGTCAGCGCCATAAAGAACCACATACAGATCGGCCTCAACGTATACGCAACAGAATTGGCTGCAAAGACAATCAAAGACAATTTGGCTGAAGTTGAGGAGATGGGGATACAGATCGTCACCGAACCACCGGAAGATGCCGTATCAGTGGAACTGAGAGATATTGACACAATTGCCATTGAAAAGGCTCTTGCATACTTTGAAACAGAGATACCAAAGAACTTTGCAGTCGCTGTCCAAGATCATGGTGAGTGCGTTGATGACAGCAACAGGAAATTTCGATTCCAACACTGGCAGAGGTTTCTTGAGAATGATGGGTATTTATCCCATTTGGCATATCAAACGCCCCCCAACTACCTCACCAGAATGAGAGCTATCAAACGAGATATCCCAGATGCAATTATGATGGACACCTGTGCCGCAGCCATCCTTGGAGCCTTTAGCGATCCAATAGTTGCAAGGGATAATGAGAAAGGTGTGATTATCGTCAATATGGGTAATCAACATACCCTTGGGGCTCTGGTTAAGGAAGGCAGAATATGGGGTCTTTTTGAACATCATACGCAGTTAATGAATCCGAAGAAATTGAAAGACTATATTGATCGTATCTTAAAAGGAAGCCTGCCCAATGATGAAGTTTACAAAGACGGTGGGCATGGATGCTTTATCAGACCTGATTTCTCTCCAGAGGGGGGATTTCAGATGGTGTCCATAACGGGACCGAGACGAAATATGGGAGAGAGCACGGGATATCACTTTGCCGTTCCCCATGGCGATATGATGTTAACAGGGTGCTTTGGATTGATAACTGCCGCTAAAAATCTTTTCGAGAATAAAAAAGGAGAGGGCTAAATTTCTATGTATCTTGTCTTTCCATTACTTTTTTAAATTGAAAGGGAGCAGATAATATGCCCAAAAAAAGAGCCCGTGTAGGTATAAAGGGGAGAGTACAGGGTGTCTGTTTCCGTGCTGAAACCCAGTATGAAGCAAGAAGACTGGGGATTTGCGGATGGGTAAGAAATCTCAGGGATGGAAGTGTTGAAGCCGTCTTTGAAGGAGAAGAAAGTGACGTTGAGATGATGATTCAGTGGTGTACGCATGGTCCTATTGGGGCGAGAGTAAAAGATGTCTCTGTAGATTGGGAAGATTACCAGGAAGAATTTGACAGATTTTCTGTAACCTTTTAAAAAATATCTCATTTCTGAATAGAAACAAATCAACCATGAGACTTCTCCCCTAAAACATTGTATATTTTCATCTCCCTTTCAATCCCTCTGATGCTGACAATATCCAGCTCTTCAGCATTGATTTTATTACAGACCTCTTGGAACGTATCCTCCGTGATCAATATCTGACCTGCTCCGGCCATCTTTTCCAGCCTTGCAGCGATGTTGACTGGTGAACCGATAACCGTATATTCTTTCTTTCTGGCTGATCCAAATAGCCCGGCCACTACTTCGCCTGTACTGATACCAATACCTATTGATATGGAATCGAGATTGAGAGTACCTAATTTCACACTCGTTTGGGCCATGACCCTCTGCATCTCAACAGCCGTTAGAACCGCCCTGAGAGCATCGTTATCATATGAAACAGGCGCTCCGTAAATCACCATTATGCTGTCACCTATATGTTTATCGAGGGTACCATTATACTTAAATGCAATATCACTCAGAGGATTAAAATAAAAACGATTCAGAAATACCGCAAGTTCCTGAGGGTCTGTCTTCTCTGAGATTGATGAGAAACCCCTTATGTCCGAAAACAAGATACTTGTCTTCTGTTTTTTGGGTCTGACCGTGTTTGGGTTCTTCTGCAGCTCCTGCAGTATTTGGGTAGATATAAATTGTTTGAGATGCT
>JAXHSZ010000343.1:0-2351 GCA_034190725.1 Thermodesulfobacteriota bacterium | reverse complement strand
CTGCTGCTGACCTCCTGAAAGTGAGAGACCGGATTTACCCAGCCTGTCCTTTGTCTCCTCCCACAATGCAGCGTGCCTGAGGGCCCTTTCAACCCTTCCGGCAATTTCATTTTTCTTCTTTATGCCCATAAGCTTCAATCCAAAGGCGATGTTTTCAAAGATCGTCATGGGAAACGGCGTAGGTTTTTGAAAGACCATACCCACCCTGCTCCTGAGACTGATGCAGTCCACACTTTCATCAAGGATGTTCTCGCCGTCCATCCAAATTTCGCCTTCATAGCGATTACCCGGGTAGAGATCATGCATCCTGTTCAAACATCGAAGGAATGTTGTCTTACCGCATCCTGAGGGACCTATGAGTGCGGTGACTTCATTTCTGTGCATGGAAAACGAGATGTCCTTCAATGCATGCGCCGTACCTGAATAGTAGAAGTGAAGCCCTTTTATCTTCATCTTTATGCTGTTGGTCATCTCGTTCATTTCCTTCTGTCTCTCCATTTGAGTATTAATCTGCCCAGGATGGTAAGTGCAAGTACAAAGAGAGTTATCATGAGTGACGCGGCCCATGCCTGTTTGTGCCAACTGTCATAGGGCCCCATGGCGTACTGAAAGATCGAGACCGTCAAGGATGAGACGGATTCATTCATATTTACTGAAAAGAAGGAATTGTTAAAGGAGGTGAAGAGCAATGGTGCCGTCTCCCCGACAACTCTGGCTATGGAAAGGAGTATACCGGTGATGATGCCTGTGGCCGCGCCCCTGTATACAACCTGAATAATCACTTTATAGTAGGGAGCGCCGAGGGCAAATGCGGCTTCCCTCAAGGTCCAGGGGACAAGAGAGAGCATGTCTTCCGTGGTTCTCAGAACAACGGGGATCATTATGATTGCAAGGGCAAAAGCGCCTGCCCAACCGTTAAAATGACCGAGGGGCTTGACGAGGACTGCGTAAATGAATGCCCCGACCACTATGGAGGGGACACTGACCATAATATCGGACAAGATACTTATGAATCGTGCAACTTTGCTTCCTCTTGCATACTCTGCAAGAAAGGTGGCTCCCAATATTCCTATGGGGACGCCTATGAGTGTGGCGAAGAAAGTGATCAAGAGTTGCCCGACAAAGGCATTTCTCAATCCGCCCCCTTCAATACCGGGAGGTGTGGGGTCATTGATGAAGAGGCTCGGATTCAATCCCCCGATGCCGTGGACCAGAACATCCAGCAGGATAAATACCAGCCAGAAGAGCCCCAGAGAGGCCGCAAGCGTACAGAGACTCAGGGCCACAAAGTTCTTTGTTTTTCTTATACTTTCACTGGTCATTCAGAAGTTTCCCTCTCAGCTCTCAAGATGAGAAACTTTGCTATTGCAAGAGTAATGAAACTCATGACAAAGAGAAGAAGTGCAAGGTAAAACAGGGACGAAAGATACATGTCCGTGTCCGCCTCGGTAAATTCATTGGCAAGGGTTACGGTTATGGTTGCTGCAGCATCAAGGAGTGACGAAGTGATCTGATGATTGTTCCCGAGCACAAATGCAACAGCCATGGTCTCTCCCAAGGCTCTTCCCAGAGAGAGTACAGCTCCTCCGAAGACACCGAGTTTCGAATACGGTATCACGACACTTCGCACAACTTCCCATTTCGTCGCACCCAAGGCATATGCCGACTCCTTCACAACAGCCGGTGTAAGATTAAAGGCATCCCTGGAAATACTCGCTGTAAAGGGTATTATCATAATGCTGAGGACAACACTGGCGGTGAGAAGATCAATTCCCATGGGAGTGCCCTTGAAGAGTACTCCCAATAGGGGAAGGCTTCCAATACTTTTTTGAAGCGCCGGCTCTATTGTCTCGGCCATTATGGGCGCAAGTGTGAAAAGGCCCCACATTCCGTAAATAATACTCGGTATTGCAGCCAATAGTTCGATAGCGACACCTATGGGCCCCTTGAGAAAATTCGGAGCAATTTCCGTTACGAATATTGCAATACCGATGGCCACCGGTATGGCCAACACAAGGGACAAACCCGTTGTCACCGCCGTTCCAAAGAGGCTGGTCGCGGCACCGAATGAATCCCTGACCGGGTTCCAGTCCGTTGAAGAGATGAACCCACTGACACCAAACCTTCCTATGGATAAAGTTGACTCGGATATGAGCACAATGAGGATCCCTACGACCAGTGCAATTACTATGAGGGACGCCCCACCGGAAATCAAGTAAAATGTGAGGTCAAAAGGATTTCTTCTCACTCTCATCTGTGGAAATCTTTCTGATGTTTACACATTCTCTGTTTTAATACAGAAGCAGTCAATACTTTATTTAAATTACTTCAGGTTTCACGTGTCAGCAGCC
>JAXHSZ010000342.1:0-8986 GCA_034190725.1 Thermodesulfobacteriota bacterium | reverse complement strand
CAGACGCAATCGCCTCACTACGATAATGGTAATACCGCTGATGAGCTGCGGCGCTCGCATTCCGATTTACGCCCTGATAATACCAGCTTTTTTCCCGGAGAGGCTGCATGTTTGCAACGGCAATAGGAGACGAGAGTCCCGTCTTTTATGATGAAAAGGCTGCCAAAGAAGCAGGCTTCGAAGGGCTTGCCCTTCCCCCGTCATTCCCAACGATCTTTGCAAACTTCGGAGGCTTGATGGAAAATGTAATGGGTGATCTGAAGCTCGATCTTGCAAAGGTCCTTCATGGTGGGCAACAGTATGAATATTTCGGGGCCATCAAACCGAGAGACACGGTGACCGGTAAAGTGAAAATAGCCAATGTCTTTGAAAAGACCGGTAAAAGCGGGACTATGGATTTTGTCGTTATGGAGACAACGTATACCAATCAGAACGGTGAAAAGGTTTTGGTGGATACAAGTACACTGATCCAGAGAAGATAAGATCGAAAAGAAAAGAGGTGATGAGATGGCAGGACAAGTATTGTATAAAGATGTCAATGAAGGTGACAGTATTCCGGAATTCGCAACTGATCCCCTTTCTGAAATCCAATTTGTGAGATATGCCGGTGCTTCCGGTGATTTCAATCCGCTTCATACGGTTCACGCCTTTGGAGAAATGGTCGGGTATGGAGGCGTTATAGGGCATGGCATGCTCAGTATGGCCCTTACCGGCAGAGCCCTTACAAACTGGTTGGGACACAAGGCACTGAAAAAATTTGCAGTCAACTTCAGGGCAGTTACACTCCCAAAGGATGTCTTGACCGTGAAAGGAACAGTGACTAAGAAATATGAAGAGAGCGGACAGAAATGTATTGACATAGATTTTGTTACGGAAAACCAAAGAGGAGAAAAGGTTATAATGGGCAATGCAACTGCTGCTCTGCCATAGTAAACAATAGAATCATGGTGACATGTCATAGAGTGGAGGAAAAATATGGCACTTTTGGAGGACAAGGTAGCGATTATCACAGGATCCGGCCGTGGTATAGGTAAGGCGATCGCTACCCGTTTCGCACAAGAGGGCGCATCAGTGGTCATAAACGATCTTGACCCTGAGCCCGCTGAAGAGACTGCAAAAGAGATTCGAGACATGGGAGTAAAGGCCGTGGCCTGTGCCGGGAGCGTGACCGACAAGGACTTCCCTGAAAAGCTGATGAACACAACCATTAAAGAGCTGGGAAAGCTTGATATCCTGGTGAACAATGCCGGTTATACCTGGGATGCGGTCGTCCAAAACATGAGTGATGAGCAATGGTATGCTATGATAGATGTGCATACGACAGCTCCATTCCGTATAATTCGGGCAGCTACTCCCTATATGAGAGAGGCGGCGAAAAAGGAACTTAAGGAGGGAAAGAAAGTTCATCGCAAGATTGTGAACATAACCTCAATAGCAGGTGTATACGGAAATGCCGGTCAGGTAAATTATTCGGCGGCCAAAGCAGGCCTCATCGGTGTGACCAAGGCAATGGCCAAAGAGTGGGGACGCTTCAATATCAATGTGAATGTTGTAGCGTATGGTTTTATAGAGACAAGGTTAACGGGGAATAAAGAAGAAGGCGGAACCATCCACGTGGAAGGAAAAGATATCGCTGTAGGTGTTCCAAAGTCCATGAAAGCCTCTATCGGCCTTATGGCGCCCCTCGGCAGAGCCGGTACTCCTGAAGAAGCCGCAGGGCCGGTGGTGTTTTTAGCATCGCCCCTCTCCGACTATGTAACGGGAGAACTCGTAATATGCAGCGGCGGCTTGGCCCTTTAAACATATGCTTTTCCTGGAACACCCCGTCCATTCGGGCGGGGTGTTCTGGTTTATGACATCTTTCAAGTGAGTATTTCGCAATATGGAGTAGATTGGAGTTTATGGATTCTGGGTTTTCTCCTTTTTAAGAGGTGTTCAAAGTGATACGAGAATATATCCATGAAGAGCTCAATGAGGAAGTGACATTTATTGCAGGGTATTATATTCCTGAGGACGAAAAAAAGCTCGGTTACAACGGAAGAGAAGTCCTGTATATTTTAGGCCATGCCGCCGTAGACAATTCATGTTGTGGGGTGGGCGGTTGCAGGTATGCCTTAGTGCCTGGATATCTGATTGGATGGAAGAGCAAGACATGTGATTCCGGCAAACCCATATCAGAAGTGGAGACAATATCGGACGAAGATTCCAGGAGAGAGCTTACCAGAATCCTTAAAGAAAAAGAGATAATCACTCAAATTCAGTTCTGGTAGAATCGTTTTATCAATAATAGGTTTTTCTCGATAGTCTTTTTTGCAAAGGAGGTGGTATATTCTTTTGGGTTTTTGCGTGTTTTTAGAAGCAAGAGAATGAGAGATACAATAGGACATATTTATCGTTTGAGGAATTATTTGATAATTAGCAAAAAAGGAGGATTTCAATATGGTAGGTATAACCTCATACGGTGCCTATATACCCAGGTATCGGATCAATCGTGGAGTCGTTTATCAGGCCATGGGGTGGTTGAATCCTGCGACCTTTATGGGTGGCGAAAAGGCAGTGGCTCATTATGATGAAGACAGTGTGACCATGTCGGTAGCAGCAAGCATAGATTGTTTGACCGGCATGGATCGAAAGAAAATAGATGGGGCCTATTTTGCCACTACAACATCTCCGTACAAAGAGAGACAGTGTGCCGAGATAATCGCAACCGCTCTTGATCTCCGCTCAGATATACGAACAGCAGACCTTACCGACTCGGTGAAGTCAGGAACCACCGCCTTAATTTCAGCACTCGATGCCGTTAAAGCAGGATCGGCTAAAAACACTCTTGTATGTGCTGCCGATTGCCGTATAGGTAAGGCAGGGAGTGTCCAGGAGCAGATTTTCGGAGATGGCGGTGCTTCCTTAGTGGTTGGCGATAGCGGAGTGATTGCCAGCTTTGAAGGTTCCCATTCGGTTTCTTATGATTTCGTAGATCACTGGAGAGGGGATGGGCAGAATTTCGATCGCCAGTGGGAAGATAGGTTTATACGTGATATAGCTTACGGAAGGTTCATCCCGGAAGCTATTTCCGGTCTGGCAGAGAAATGCAGACTGGATGTGAAAGATATTGCAAAGTTAGCTTATCCATGTCTCTATGCAGGTGATCACAAAAAAATCGCTAAAAAATTAGGTTTGGATCCTGCTCAGGTACAAGATCCCATGTTGAATAATGTGGGATATACGGGCACAAGCAATCCTCTCATGCTATTGGTAGCAGCCCTTGAGGATGCTAAGGCCGGTGACAATATCGTAGTTGTAAGTTTTGGCAACGGCAGTGATGCTTTGTTGTTTAAGGTGACTGACGAAATAGAGAAGATAAAAGCCGACAGAAGAGGGATCAAGAAGCATCTTGCCGCAAGAAGGGAACTTGCGAGTTATGAGAAATTCGTAAGCTTCAGAAATACCATCCCTGTGGAAAAAGGGATCAGGGGAGACACAATGGCCCCAACTGCCCTTTCAGAGCTGTGGAGGAGCCGTCGGCAGGTGCTTGGCCTGGTAGGGTCAAAGTGTAAGAAATGCGGGACACCACAATTCCCTGCTCAGCTTGTGTGTGTGAAGCCGGACTGTGGCGTTATCGGTGAGATGGAAGACTATTCTTTTTCTGATAAGAAAGCAACTCTCTTTACATATACAGGGGACATGTTGGCCTTTAGTATGAACCCACCTGCAATATACGGTATCGTAGATTTTGAAGGGGGAGGGAGGTATTGGTTCGACATGACCGACGCCGACCAGGAAGACGTCAAGGTGGATATGCCTGTGGAGATGAGCTTTCGCAAGAAATATGTGGATGAAAATACTGGCACACATGGCTACTTCTGGAAGACAATACCTGTCATAGAATAGTACATACTCCTTTTCGCGAACGCAGCGTCATCAATCACTTGGCCGGTATTACCTGACAAAGGCCGAATGTGCCGGATACTGATGACGTGGGCTTCATTTTTCCGAGAGGAGTTTTGGTTCTGAGTTTCTATATGTATGAATGATAAAGGAGGAGAATATGGCAGAAGGAATAAAAGATAAGGTCGCCATTATAGGTATGGGCTGTACAAAGTTTGGCGAGCGTTGGGAGATGGGGTCGGAAGACCTGATCGTAGAGGCGTATCAGGAGGCAATGGAAGACGCAGGAATCGACAAGAAGGACATTCAGGCGGCATGGTATGGATCTTGTTTTGATGAGGTCAATGTGGGAAAAGCAGCAACCCCTTTAAGTCTGACATTAAAGTTGCCTTTTCTTCCAGTTACCAGGGTTGAGAATTTCTGTGCCACCGGTTCGGAGGCTTTACGCGGGGCTGCCTATGCCGTCGCTTCAGGCGCTTACGATATGTGCCTTGCACTTGGATGTGAGAAACTGAAGGATACGGGTTATGGAGGTCTTCCTGAGATGAGCACGGCCATGGGGACGAAGAACAGGCTGATCATGCCTGGAATGACTGCGCCCGGGGCGTTTGCCATGATGGCTACCAGATACTTTAATAAGTACGGTCTCAGTCCGGAGGAAGGCAAAAAGATACTGGCGCATGTATCCGTTAAGAGTCACGCCAATGGGGTAAAAAATCCAAAGGCCCACATGAGAAGAGCGGCAACTGAAGAGCAGGTATTGAATGCCCCCATGATTGCATGGCCTCTGGGTCTGTTTGACTGTTGCGGGGTCAGTGACGGGGCTGCAGCTGCCATAGTATGCCGTGCGGATATGGCCAAGAATTTCAGAAAGGATCCTATTCACATCAAAGCCCTCCAGATCGCTATCAGTTCAGGAGAGGAAATGATGTATACGGATTGGGACGGAACATATGTTGAGACAGCTACTCGATGCGCGGCAAGGGCTTATAAAGAAGCAGGTATAAAGAATCCCAGGGAAGAAATAAGCATGATGGAGGTTCATGATTGTTTTTCCATTACCGAACTGGTAACATATGAAGATTTGCAGATGTCACCCAGGGGTAAGGCCGGAGATGATGTAAGGGATGGATTTTTCGATTTGGATGGGAAGGTTCCCTGTCAGCCTGACGGCGGTTTGAAGTGCTTTGGTCATCCTATTGGGGCCTCCGGGTTGAGGATGATGTATGAGATGTACAAACAGCTTCAGGGAAAGGCCGAAGAGAGACAGATCAAGGACCCCAAGATAGGACTGACTCACAATATGGGTGGGTTTCCTGCAATGAATCTGATCAGTGTCTGTATAGCCGGTTTATAGGCAAAAAGGACAATATCCAATATGGATAATGTAAATTAATCTGTATCTTTATGGGAGGGCTCTGAAGAGATATTATTTTCAGAGCCCTCTTTTTTGTTGTCTCGTAATAGTTCATCGCTGAATGACTCTGTAGTACTATTGAGCAGCCTTCATATCTCAGACTCCTATGGGTGTATGCCATAAGAAAATATTTCCTGGGCAATATAAATTACCTCTATATAGAGTTAAATTTCGGTTTCAGGTGTCAGTGTTCAGGTTTCAGATCTTTTTTCTCGCTCCTGATACCTGGGGTAATGAAGATGAAGTGTAGACTACTTCTGTGTTAAAATGAAGAATGCCTCCTCTTGTTATTCATTGTTATGAAAGAGAATCACGGATAAGATTTATTCCTCAGCAACCTTAAACTGAAAGAGAGGGAACAGAGATGGCTTCCGCTTTAGAAGGAATAAAGATATTGGATGTTTCAAGACTCCTGCCCTTTAATTACTGCACTATGATGCTGGCGGATCTCGGGGCGGAGGTACTAAAGGTAGAAGAGCCGGGGATGGGGGATTACATGAGATGGCTGCCCCCTAAATTAAAGAAGGAAAATGCCATATTTCTGATGGCAAATCGTAACAAGAGAAGTATGACCCTGAATTTTAGAGAGGAAAAGGGAAAGGAGATCCTTCGTCAATTGGCAAAAGAGAATGATGTGCTTTTCGAGAGTTTCAGACCGGGAGTGATGAACAAGTTGGGCGTGGGTTATGAGAACCTGAAAGAGGTCAATCCAAAGCTTGTCTTCTGCTCTTCCACAGGATATGGTCAAACCGGACCGTACAAGGACAGACCCGGGCATGATATGAACTACATCAGTGTGGCGGGTATTCTGGAAGCCACAGGACGGCATACAGGCGCTCCTGTAATCCCCGGAATTCCCGTTGCAGACATGAGCATAGGAATATTTTCGGCCTTTTCCATCCTTGCGGGTATTATGGCAAGGGACAGGACCGGTAAGGGGCAGCATATCGATGTTTCCATGACAGACTGTATGGTTTCCTACAACATGATGAATATTGCCGACTTTGTTGTGGGCCAGCAGTCTCAGGATGCGGAAAAATTCGGAATTACGGGAGAGACTCCCTGCTATAATGTCTTCAAGACCAAAGACGGTAAGTTCATCTCACTGGGTAACATAGAGGGTAAATTCTGGAAAAACACACTAAAACTTATCAATCGAGAAGATCTCGATAAATTCCAGTTTGCCACAGGAGAAGAAGGCGAAAAGGCCATGGAGGAGTTGCAGAAGGTTTTCCTTTCAAAGACCAGGAAAGAGTGGTTGGATATTTTTGAGGGCCAGGATATCTGCTATGCCCCTATAAATTCTGCCGAGGATGTTGTGGCCGATCCGCAGGTAAGACAGCGTGAGATGATATTTGAGATGGAACATCCGGTGGAAGGCACCATAACCACCGTAGGCTTCCCTTTCAAGTTCTCTGAAACACCCGGAAATGTCCGGATGCCATCACCCACATTGGGCCAGCATACGGAAGAGGTTCTAAAGGGTTTGGGATACAATGACAGTGACATACAGGAAATGAAAGAGAAAGGAGTTATCTGAACCCCTTGCTTGAGGCGGAGGGAGGAATGCCTCCGCCTTTTTTAGCACCACTTTTAATATGTTTTGTGTACCGTTTTGATTTTGCTCCCTCTGAAAAGTCCTCATAGACGCCGATTCATATTTTTTCTGGCATGGATATTGCGTATTACCCCATCGTTGACACATCGTTGACAGATTACAAGAGTCAGAGAGCCTCCAATCATTCTCTAAATACCTGAAGCATACTTTATCAGATAGGCCTGCATTGTGAGAAAAAAGACAACATACTCCTTTTTTTATTATTGGTCTCCTGTTCTCCTATACTGCCTCATTATCTTTTTCCAATCGTCATTTCCTACGATTACAGAGCTTCCTGAGATTCCATATTCAGACAAGATCATACACTTCTTTGGGTATGCTTTTCTGGGATTATTATTATTAAGAGGTTTTACTCATTCGAGGTTCAGTACTTATTACAAATCCATTATAATTGGAAGCATCTTATTGACGGGTCTTTACGGGGCAAGTGATGAGTTACATCAACATTATATACCTTACAGAAGCAGTGATTTTTGGGACATCCTCTTCGATCTTTTGGGAGGAGTATTTGGAGTCCTTCTCTACGGAATCATCTTTAAGATGTATCCTAAGATCAGGAGAGTTTAAGTAGTCCTTCCAACAACCCATGGTCACTTACCATCATTTCGTGGAATTGAAAAGCCTTCATAACTTCTAAAACAATAACCGTACCGGTCATAATGATATCTTCTCTCCCCTTTTCCAGACCTGGGAGTGCACTTCGTTCTGCCAGGGTCAATCCACAAAGCATAGTGTATATGTTCGTTATGGATTCTCTGGTGATGAGGTATTTGTTTATTCTCTCCGGATCATATACGGTCATTTGTTGATCCATTGATGCGAGAGTTGTAATGGTTCCGGCTGTTCCTATGAGGGATGAAAAGGAGATCCCAGACTGTGAGTTTATAACAGATTCCTTGAAAGAGAATAATCTTTTATCGATAAACTCTCTTGTTTTATCCAGTTCCTGTAGGCTAGGAGGATCAGATCGTATGAATCTTTCAGTGAGATGTACGGCTCCCAGGTCCAGACTGTATGTTGATACAGGAACATTCCCCTCCCCTATAATAAATTCCGTGCTTCCTCCTCCTATATCCATAACCAGAGTCTTTCCCATAACACTGTCCATCACTGTAAGGACACCAGTGAATGTGATTGTTGCCTCTTCCCTTTCTGAAAGAACTCTCACTTGAAGACCTGTTTCTTTGTAAACCTTCTTTAGAAACTCATCTTTATTCTCAGCTTTTCGGACTGCACTGGTAGCGCCGGTAATGACCTTCCTTACATTATACTTCTTTGTAATATTTATAAATTCCTTCAGGATAACAATACTTCTTTCAATTGCTTTGAACGATATCTCACTCTTCTCGATGAAATCTTCTCCAAGGCGTGCTATTCTTCTCTCCGTCAATACCTTGTGAAGTTTACTTTTTTTGTCTGTATCAGCGATCAAAAGACGAATTGTATTCGTGCCAATATCAATGGAAGCCAATCTTGATTTCATATAGATACCCACTCCCGCTGTACTCTATAGGAAAAATAGATTTCTCTTGATTGCACAGGAATTGACTTTTTGAACGCAGATGAACACAGATTATCAAGATTTTACATTGAGAAACAGAACACAAGGCACAGTTGCTCAATTTCCTAAAGGCAAAAGATATTGAAGTTGGGTCTTCACAGACCTTTGTGGCGAGGGATTGGAAAAAATACTTTGTTGGGAAAGGTATTTGAATACAGATGATTGACCTTCATATCAAATTCTATTCGGGCGTTTTCGTCCACCAAAGCATTCTTTTCCTCAGGTACAGACAGACTCTTTGAAGCAAGGAATATTCCTCATCTCTATATGAATTGCATCAAGAATGCTCATTATTTGATGAGCAGCCCATGGTATTGAAGATCACCATGATGACATATGTACGCTTAAGTCAACAATGTCACACAGTTTTCAGCCCACACTTTTGAAATCAATCCGTTCCTTCAGCTCTTTGCCTGTCTTAAAGGATACGGTTCTATTTTCCGCAATATTTACCATTACTCCGGTCTTGGGATTTCTTCCAGCCCTTGCATCTCTCTTCTTTACT
>JAXHSZ010000341.1:0-4454 GCA_034190725.1 Thermodesulfobacteriota bacterium | reverse complement strand
CCCAACTCGTAACTATTCTATTTTCAAGGTCTACATTATCAAGCAGTTGCTCGGCAGCATTCCAAAGGCGAATATATTCACTTTTATAATCAAACTCATTGTCCATACTATTTTTATCCCTTTGTTTTTTCATCTCAATATTTCCCATGCAAGTCTAGCCACTGCTGGTATTTGTCCACCGACCAAAAAATCAATAAATCCACTTTTTCTCACCATTTCACCCCCTCCTTTTCTTTTTCTTCGTTTTTCTTCGTTTTTTGGTTCTATTTTTTTAGATTTAGGATATTGAATTCTGGTAACGGATAGAAAATCTATCCGTTACCACTAAGTTATTAATAAATAACAACATTTTTTTTCTGGTAACGGATAGAAAGTGCTATCCGTTACCGCTAAGTATCTGTAATATAACATCTTTTTTTTTAAGTGTTTTTTCCATATTCTCTGTAAGTCATTGATTTTCCTCTATATATAAGGATTTTCCCCATTCGGTAACGGATCGGATAAAAATTTAGTCAGTGTTAAAAATTTTTTATCCGTTACCCATTCAGCCTCTGTTCATTTTTCCTGAATTATTTCGGGGACTTATCTGGTAACGGATAGATTTTCTATCCGTTACCAGAATCTAATATCCTAAATTATTTCAAACACTTAACGGTAACGGATAGACCCCTTTTATGTGTTACCATCCGTTACCAAATGGCGCTTTTACCTCTTTTTCCACTGCTCCAGTTTTATTTTCCACAATCGCAAAGACCCATTCGGTGTTTTTTTTACTTCACCAAAAAACCCGAAATCCCGGAGTATTTGGCCAACCTCCCTGGGATGCTTGAACTTTACAGTGTCATAACTCGACTCAAGCATAACCCATCCTATCTTCACATATAGATCCTCACCCACAATACATGGCCGCTCATTTATGGTTTTCAATTGAGCATCTTCCCTCATATTTTCATTGATCATTTCCCTTACCTTTCCATGCATCGTTTCATCTTCGGACATAATAATTGTTTCCGCACTTTCCAAAATTGGGTTGATAAGGGAAAGCCATGTTGATCTATTTTTGACTTGCCCTACAAAATGGGTGACTTCGGCAATCTTGTCGAAACATTTCGTTGGGCTTGTCAAAATGTTTATAGGGATTTTGATTTCTTGCCCCCTGACTCCGAGCGCAAAGATATGTTCTCCATCAGGATAGGTTAGGTTCTTGATGTATTCAATTTCAATACCGCTTTCATCTCGAAGTTCCTCAACGGACTGCCTCCCACGGATAGATCGGACAGTCTGACTGACCTCCTTCCAATTCATCGGTGGATCGTTCCGCTCGTTCCAATCAAGGAGGATTTTCTCAACCTCATGAGAATCGCCCTTATATATCCGTAGGAAGTATCCAGCGAGCTTGGCACACATGTCGTTGCGCTGCCCCTTAGAAACGCCCTCAAGAGCATCCTGAACCCAATGCTCGTAGTTTTTCGATAGACCGGTTCCATGACTAACGGTCTCATCTTTCAAAAGTGCGAGCAAATCATTGGGGCAATCCATTAAATCAGTAAGTCCATATTCAACCGGATCAATATTCCAGAAATACCTATTGCCTGAAGGATGCATGGAAGGAGGTGCTACAACATACCCTCCATCGCATCTGATATCTACATCATGCAACAATGCAGTGCGATTTGAGCAGATAAACCCAGGATGTTTGAAGAAGAGATGTAACCCATCTTCCTTACCTGTCCTTTGTGAAATTGTGTTATGGATTTCTCCAAACTTAGCGAGATAATTCTCCTTGCCCTCATTGGAGTCAATATCAACAACCAATATCCCGGACACACGCCCAGTGACAATCCCAATATTGGCTTTAGGCCATTTTTGCCCCCAGGATTCTACAACTTTAGCAGTTGCCGGTTTTTGTTGATACTTCTCCCACGCAACAAGAGGCTTTTTCCCATTCGGCTGAATAGGGATTACTGAAAATCCTAATTGCAAATAATCATTAGCGATTTTTAGAAAAGAATCCTCATCACGTGTGATCGGTATCGCTTCACTCATTTCACCTCTCTCATCTCAAAAATCTCCTTGACATCATCTAAGCAAAAGCAAACATAAGCCTCACCACCAGCACCCTCAACATTATCAAGGTACGCCGTTTGCAGGGCAGTCGGCTTATTCCTCTTAATCTTCAATTCGATTGCAATAAACCGACCTTTATAGCATATAAGCAAGTCAGAAATCCCCTTCTTGCCATACGGGCCAGGCGTGATTACAGTTGTGAAACAATCGGGGATAGACTTGAGATACTTCACTACTTTTTTTTGCAGATCTTTCTCGGTCATATCAACAAGTCCTTCGGCTCAATCTGAAGTACAGCAGCAATCTTTTCGACCATGCCGAAACTACATCGTTTTGTTTGGAATAGCTTAGAAACGTATTGTCGCCGCACACCGAGTGCTCTGGCAAGATCAGCCTGTGTCCATCCAAGTCTATTAAGTTCCACAGATATTTTTTCAATATTAAGTTTTAATTTTTTCTTCATAAATAAATAATACCACCATGACCCCAAAGTGTCAACAAATATTTTTATTTGTTTCTAATTTTTATTGCATTTTTTTGTTGACAAGTGTGATTAAATAGAGTATTGTTGATTATAGAAAGGGAGAAAAAATGAAAGTATGGATAGAGGGGAATTTTGCTAAAGTATCGTTCCCATTTGATCGGCAAATAGTAAACATGGTCGGCAAAGCTGGCTTAGGTATGAAGTGGAATCCAACCCATAAAGAGTGGAGTCATCCACTTACATATAATTTTGCTTCTAGCTTTATCAAGATGTTCCCCGATGTAAATATCGATTGCTTAGAAAAATATATCCCTCAAAAAGATACCTCAACTCCTATCCTATCTGATTATCTTATGCAACACCAAAGAAATGCTGCGCTAAAAGCAGCAAAGCACCCTCGGTATGCGTTTTTTCACCAAACGGGCACTGGGAAAACAATCACGGGCATTGAGATAATAAAAAATAAGGGAGTAAGGGCACTTGTCGTATGTCCACTGTCCATAATTGAGACAGCCTGGATGGAGGAGGATATCAATAATTTTGCTCCTGAAATAAAGGCAGTAAATTTATGGGAATATCGGAAGGCTACTTCAAAAAGAAAAAAAGGAATCCTGAAAAAGCAGGTTGACTCTGCACAAGTAGGAATTATAAACTTTGAAAGTTTTAAACTCATGGAAAAAGAATTAATAAAAATGGATTTTAAAACTCTCATTGTCGATGAATCTCAAGCCGCCAAAGAACCAAAGTCGGCAATTTCAAAACGTCTGATTGTTTTTGCTGACCAAGTTCCCTATGTTTATCTTCTTTCAGGCACTCCAGCCCCCAACTCACCACTTGAATATTTTTGCCAAATACGAATGCTTGATCAAGGTGTCTTTGGGAGTAATTATTACTCCTTCCGCAAGAAGTATTCCTATCAATCGGGCTATGGTGGGTTTAAATGGAAAATGAAAAAAGAAATGATGCCTGAGTTTCTCGAAAAACTCGCCCAATTCTCTGAAGTAGTCAGAAAAGAGGATGTCTTAGATTTACCGGAGCGAACATATCGATCAAGGGAAGTAAATCTATCTTCAAAAGAAATGGTTGCATACAAAGAGATGGAGGCAAACTTATTGATCGAAATAGATGAAGAAGAAATATCAGCGGCAAATGCAGCAGTGAAACTTGGAAAACTCCGGCAGGCAAGCTCTGGATTTTTCTACAATGAAGCAAAAGAAGGCATCCAGGTAGGTACAAGTAAACTCAAAGAACTACTGAAGCTCCTAGAAGAGATAGGGGACTCGCAGGTGATTATATGGACTCAATTTCGATATGAAGCCGATCAAATATCAAAGGCCCTTGCTGAAAAAGCAGTGGTAGTCGATGGTTCAATACCACAAGGACAAAAAATAGAGAACATAAAGGATTTCAAGTCTGGAAAAGTACAATACGTCATAGCCCACCCTAAAAGTATGGGACATGGGCAAACCCTAACAAACTGCTCCTATTCCATAGACTACTCTCTCTCGTTCTCATTAGAACTTTATGAACAGAGCAAGGATAGAATATATAGGAAAGGGCAAAAAAACAGATGTACATACTATCACCTATTAGCAAAAAACACAGTTGACGCAACCATTTTAGACGCTCTCAGCAAGAAGCAAAAGGTTGCAGATGCAATATTAAACCATATAAGGGGGTAGAGATGAACAAAAGAATGGTTGAGTTTGTTGGTGAGATTTTAGTTGAAACAGAACGTGCGGTATTATTTACTGAAAGTGGTGATAAAGATGACGCGGTATGGCTTCCAAAGTCGCAAATAAAAATAGTGAACCTGGACACAAGCACAGATCCAGTGCAGGCTGAAATCGAAGTTGTTGAATGGCTGGCAACAAAGAACGAAATGGTATAAGGAGGAAAAATG
>JAXHSZ010000340.1:0-12350 GCA_034190725.1 Thermodesulfobacteriota bacterium | reverse complement strand
TACGAACAGCATGTAGCGACCTTCAAAAAGCGATAAGATCTACCATTATGGTAAAGCATAAAGTGTACTTATACCTTGCTGAGGTTGAACGATTAACGCATGAAATCTCATCGATGTCTGAAGGGCAAGCGTTTAGTCCTAAAATGATAACCGTTAGTGGTTTGGACATCATCAAGAGATGCAAAGTAACTATTGATGTAAACAACCAACACATTATCGATGCCATGTCACCTGTGGTTCATACAATTCTAAGAATGATTGAAGGTGGCTTAAAAAAACTTACCAAAACTACCTCCAGCGAAGTATTAGAATCCGGAATTTGCCTGAACGGCGGTGGGGCTTGCATCAATGGAATAGATAGGTTGATAGCATCAAGGACCAACTTGGACGTCAGAATCGCTCCCGACCCAATGCATTCCGTCATCAATGGTGAGATTGCAACATTAGATTTTTGGAAGGAGCATCAAGGCTGGTGGAAGAATATTGTTTGGCCTCAGTTGTCGTCCTAAGTAGGGGAGTGGCTTGCCCCACATATGCCCAATCGGGTAGCCAGGGGATTCTCTCCCCCAGCCCCCAAACCACCCCGCATGCGGGTCCGCACAGGGCGGCGCACAGAGTCTACCGGACCGTAATCGGAAGAAGCGGGGTCAGTCCTTGCGGAAGAAGCGGGGTCAGTCCTTGAATTAGGACAAACTTACCCTCCTTCAAGGGCTGTACCCAGGGTACTCCTGCAAATCCTTTATTGCGCTCACTACGGGGTTTGTAGGTTATACAGTGAAACGTGTTTAAGGAATTTATCTATGACTGAAAGAGCATCACACTTTGATGAGTGATTTAAGCAATATCAGAAGTCACAAATCAAGGTATAATCCCGAAACCATGCGATGAACCAGACACCGATGAATCCCAAGACATCCTGAGGAGAGGATCATGAAAAACTTGGAGAATATACGCAAACATCGTTTCTTGGCTTGGTTTTTCGGTCTATGCTTGCTTGCAACCACAGGGCCGGCAAGCCTTCCTAGCGCAGATGCGGGACAATTTTCCGCGGATTTAACGCTTGCGAAACCGGATAAAATCTGCTTTCCCGTCAAGATCGTGAATCATCTTCGGAAGGGGGAATTCACAGAGCTCACAAACATCAATGAGGGGTCTCAGGGAAAGCAACTATTTAGCCTCCCCGCCGGGTACGCCAAGATGGAAGCGCAGAAGACCACGGGTGCAGAGGGTTCCCAGGCCGCCACCGCTGAGAGGAAGTCGGGATCAAAGGCTTCCAGGAGGGGCGCTTCCACCGATGAATCCACAGCCATCATGTTCATTCTGGACGCCTCCGGTTCCATGTGGGGCCGTGTGCAAGGGAAGACCAAGATCGAAATCGCCAAGAACGTCATGACCGACTTGATCCGGAATCTGCCTGATACGACAACGGCGGGACTTGCAGCCTATGGGCACCGCCGCAAGGGGGATTGTCAGGATGTGGAGGAACTGGTGTCGCTCCAACCGATCAATAAAAAGATCCTCATCGATAAAATCAAGTCCATCAGTCCCAAAGGCAAAACTCCCATTGCCACGTCGCTGATCCACGTTGCGGATGAGTTTAAGGGCAGCCAGGGCCGAAACACCATTATCCTGGTCACCGACGGCATTGAATCCTGTGGTGCGGATCCTTGCAAGGTGGCCAAGAAACTGACTGCGTCGGGAGTCATCGCTAAAATTCATGTGGTGGGTTTTAATCTTACGGGCGAGGCCATGGATCAGCTCAAGTGCATCACTGAACCCTCCGGTGGGGTGCTGGTGGGGGCCAACAGTGCCGAGGAACTCCAATCGTCGCTCAACGAGGTGGTGATGGCTGCGTTACCCCACAACCTGATTATCAGAGGCTTGGATATCAACAACAAATCCCTTTTCGTCTCAGTCAAGGTACTCAAGGATGGAAAGCAGATCGCCGCGGGCGCCGGCGGAACCTTACGCTATTCATTGCCGGCCGGCAGCTACCGCGTCGAAGTCCGCTATTCCAGACTCGATCAAACCATTGTTTTGGAGGATGTGGTGGTGGAGGAAAACCGCCTGACGGAAAAAGATGCGGTGTTTGCCCCGGCCACGCTGAAGATTAAAAGCCTGGACGGAAAGAACAAAGCGCTTTATTCTTCCGCCGTTATCTACAAAGCCGGAACCGATGAACAGCTTCAAAAGCATAACGGTTCCGAACATGTCTTTACACTGCCGTCGGGCGCTTACGATGTCAGGATTTCACATGGCCCCACCAAAACGCATCAGTGGTTGCGTCATCTTGCGCTCACGGCCGGCGGGCATCTTGAAAAAGAGGTCGTCTTTGCGCAAAGTAAATTGAAGATTGTAACCCTGGACGGCAATGATAAGGCCCTTTATTCATCCGCCACTGTCTACAGGGCCGGAACCAGTGAGAAGATACGCGGTAAAAACGGTTCGAAGTATATGTTTACCCTGTTGCCGGGCGTGTACGATGTCAAAGTCACCTGCACACCCATTAAGGAAGACAAATGGCTGCGTAACATCGTGCTCCATGCGGAGGATCAACTTGAGCACCAGGTGCGTTTTGCCCTGGGTAAAATTAAAGTCACTGCCTTTGGAGCGGACGGCAAAAAGCTCTATCTGGGGGTGAGTGTCTATACTGCAGGCACTGATGAAGAAATCCACCGTGCAACCGGCGGAGGCCTCACATTCACCCTCAAACCCGGAGCCTACGACATCCATATCATGGTCGGGAAGATCAAAAAGGAGAAGTGGCTTCGGGGTATCGCCATCGAAAACGGGGCCAATATCAACCAAAAGGTTCAGTTTTGATTTAAGGTGAGAATGGGATGGATTAGGGATTATGGCAGACTATATTTGAAGGCTATAGAATAGCAACAGTCAGATCAAAGGAAAAGGAATATGGCTCAACCATTATGAATTCCCTCAGGAAGGATTTCGACCTGTGCGTAACCGCACAGGTCGAAATTCTCTTACTCCTCGGTTATTTCCACCTTCACAATCCGATCCCCCTGGCGGATTTTATTGACCACGTCTTGTCCTTCCACCACTTTTCCGAAAACCGTGTGCTTTCCGTTCAGATGTGGTTGTGGCGAATGGGTGATGAAAAACTGACTCCCGTTTGTGTTCGGACCTGCATTGGCCATGGAGATCACCCCTGTTTCATGCGTCAGTGGATTGCCTTTGGTCTCATCCGGAAACCGATAACCTGGACCGCCGCTTCCCGTTCCGGTCGGGTCTCCTCCCTGAATCATGAAATCACTGATGACCCTGTGAAATGAAACTCCATCATAGAAACCTTCGCCCATCAGGAAGACAAAGTTGTTGACGGTCTGAGGTGCGTGTTTTGGGTACAGTTCCAATTTGATGACGCCTTTCTCAGTCTCTAAAGAAGCATAATACGTCTTTTCTGAATCGATCCCCATGGCAGGGGGGGTACTCCATTGTTTCATTGGCATGATATAATCTCCCTTTTGCTCATAGATTAATAAAAAGTTTGTCGAAGCAAACATTCCCAATGTTGATTCTGATGAGCATGAACTCTAAGATACAAGGTTGAAATAACTTTCTCAAATTAGCGCTCAGATTTATGTTAGATTTGCTTGATATAAAAATTCAAAACTATAGGAATAGTAACACCTATTTTGAGGATTTTGTATTTGAAGATCGGACAAAGATGGCTTGAAGATGAGATGCATCGTTGGGAAAGTTTTTTCGACCTCGTCCCTAAGACTAAAGAATAAGAAAAAAGATTGGTTTATGCAAATTTAATGATTCTGGATTTTGACTGCATTCCTCCGACAAAAAGGAAAATCCGCTCAAAGGGGATGATATCTATCAAATAATTCCTTGAAATTCCAAAATGTTGCCATAAACCGTTCCCCTATCACTTGGTACATTGCAGCATATGAAGACCTCTCCAAATGTATATAACCGCAATAGTGAGAAAAAAAACACGGTCAGATGAGCATATCTATGACATCCCCGACACAAACTGGTTAACCATTCCCTCTTTTCGAAATACTCGGTTCATGTCCAGCCTGTTCGTCAATAATCGGCATCTCCTGTCAAAATATTGAATAACGTTCCTGTGTTGCATTCAATATCGTTCTTCCCGAGTCCGTCAATCCGGCAAACAACCTCAAAGACAAGTTACCGCTTTCCTGAATTATGCACAGGGTACTGATGATGTGGCACAAATTTTGCTATTTTTTCAGGCCACAGGCTAGATAATGCCCATCCACAAATAGCTCTTTCCCGAAATTTCTGCGGCAGGCTCAGGTTTTAATCCTCAAAATACCCAATGTATTTCCACGGTTAAAATCTTCACTTTCTTGACCTTGCAAAAAATATCTAGAGAAAACCACCTTGTCAAATGAAAATATGTTTGATAAAAAAGAAGAATACATTTTTTATTCACGAACATGTGCGTTTAAGGTAGCTCCAAATAATCATTGTCAGGCGTTTAAAAGAAGAGGTAGTTTAAATGTAAGGCAGCAAAGGGACGGCTCAGACAGCATCAGTCTTATTCGAAAGTATCCCAATATCATACATAGAGGAAGAAAATGGAAGAGAATAAAAAGGATTTTGTAAGTGAAAACCAATCAGAAGAGAGTTTTGAGGAATTGTTGAATCAGAGTAGTTTTGAGTCCACTCGCTTCAATCCTGGTGAAAAAGTTGATGCTGTGATTACTCATACGGCAAGAGAGTGGGTTTTTATTGATTTAGGAGGTAAATCAGAGGGTTGCATCGAAAAAGATGAATTTTTAGATGATGAGGGTAACATCACTGTAAAAGAAGGAGATACAATCAGCGCTTATTTTCTGTCTCGGAAGAATAACAACATGCTCTTTACAACACGACTCACAAGTGGGTCAGCCGGTGACCAATTCCTTGAGGAGGCATATCACAACCGGATTCCAATTGAGGGTTTTGTTGAGAAAGAGATCAAAGGGGGATTTCAAGTCAAGATTCCCGGGAACATTCACGCATTTTGCCCGTATTCTCAGATGGGACTGCATCGGATTGAAAATACCGACCAGTATCTCGGCCAACATTTAACATTTCACATCATCGAATACGACAAAAAGGGCCGTAACATCATTATATCCCACAGGGCAATATTGGAAGAGGAACGTCAGAAACAGAAGGAAATACTGAAAGAAACTCTGCAGGAGGGAACAAGCATCAGCGGGCACATAACATCAATCAGAAAATTTGGTGCATTTGTGGATATCGGGGGGATTGAAGGATTGATCCCTGTTTCTGAGATTTCATGGGGTCGAGTGGAGGATATCAATCATTCGCTCTCAGTAGGTCAAAAAGTGAATATTGTAATCAAAAAACTGGACTGGGAAAACGATAAGTTCTCATTCAGCCTGAAAGAGACTCTGCCCGATCCATGGGAGAACATAGGGGTGAAGTATCCGGAAGGTTCCAGCCATAAAGGAAAGGTAGATCGCCTTACCACTTTTGGTGCATTTGTTACCCTTGAACCCGGCATAGATGGTCTCATTCACATTTCAGAACTGGGAAAAGGAAAGAGGATAAACCACCCCCGTGAAGTCCTGGATGTTGGTCAGACCGTTAAAGTGAAGATACTCAAGATGGATCAGCGGGGAAAACGCCTTGCACTTGCAATGAGTTCCGATGAGCCGGATTTGGGAGAGGATGATTATTACAATGACCACATTGCATCAACAGAGAACGCATCATCCGGATCCTTTGGCACACTGGGAGATATTCTTCGAGATAAAATGAAAAAGAAATGAGAATTGTCAATGGATTCTTTATTGAACCTTAACCTTGTGTATCTTGAAACAATGAATGGCTGCGATAGATTTTGGGTAATATTTTAGCTTTCTGAAAAGAGTCGCTTTAACGGCAATCAAATTTTAATCCGTGTAAAACTCTCATCCAAGTGAGCGTAAAGAAAGAATAGTATATCGCCATTCAATTCAGTATCTCTATTCCAGCCTATTTCAGAAACAAAATATGAGATAATTCCCTGTTCTTTCCTAACGCTCACTAAGATGCTCAGACAATACACGCATTAAAATTTGACCGCCGTTAAAGCTTGCTTGTAACTTTTTATTTCATACAGCTAAAATAATACGATTTTGGATATAAGTTTTCAAAGCTTACCTCCACAATAAACTTTTCCTTCACTCCTGCCTGCCTCATCCTGATGGGCGTCCAGTTTTTCATGATCTATCCGGTCAATTTCATTGTTCAAAAAGCATAGATGCCTTCTGATTCGACAGGAAATCTCTCAGATTCACCAACCTTCGCAAACGGTTACTTGGCCAGAAAACGTCGAACTGTACATCCAAGGCGGCGGGAATCTTTCTCATGGTGTTTATCCGCACACATCTATCTTCATTTATTGAGTGTTAAACAGCAACAAATGTAAAAATTACTATTTTCTTGTCAATCGTTTTTATTTTTGGTATTCATGTGCATGATAAGTGCAGAATCATATAATCACTTGTCAAGAGGTAAATGCTTATAAATGCAATCAGGTTTTAAAAGGCATAGAACAGCATTAATCATAATTCCAATATGTATTATTTTAGCTTTTATACTTGGTCATACCCTATTCGAAATCGACAAAAAACTAAAAACTTCACAATTTTTTTTAGTAGTTGCATTAATGTTGTTAATTACATGCATTTTTGAAATAGTTGCAATATGGTGGGAAGATAAGCATAAAAATAAAAATTAACCAAGAAATATGGAATGCAATTTCAAAGTCAGGCTTCACATTAGAATCGGGAGAAAAAATAAAGGTTATTGAAAGACAAGGACTAAAACTATTTATAGAAAACCCTCTTCACATCCTGCTACAAGGACACTTCAGGGGCTGCGTCCCTTCCGGCTCCTGAGCAGAGTGTTAAGGCTCAAAGATTGATATAGATAAAACATTAAAATCATAGGGAGAGTTAAAATGAGATCAGACGAAATTAAGCAAGAAATAAACAAATTAAATCTTGCTGAAAAATTGTTATTGATAAAAGACGTATGGGATTCTATCGCTCAAAGTAATTCAGAGCTTCCTATGCCTGAATGGCAAAAACGAGAACTTGATAAAAGGTATAAAGCATACAAAGCAGGAGAACAAAATCTTCATGATTGGCAATCAGTTCACGAAGAAATAAGGAATAAATACAAATGAGGCTTCGTTATACTGATAGGTCAAGAGATGATGTTGAATTGACTTTTGCCTGGTATGAAAGGCAAAGGAGGGGACTTGGTTTTGAGTTCCTGGATTGTGTAGAGGTGGCTTTGCAAAACATCATAGAGTATCCGGAAATGTACCAAATACGATATTCTTGTTTTCGTAGCTGTCCCATAAGGAGATTCCCTTTCTCTATATTCTATACAATTGAAGATAAGGAAATTGTAGTACATTCCGTATTTGATAATCGACAAGATCCAAAGAAAAAACCTTAACAAAGCTATAACCGGATTGCTATTCAACTGGTGCGTCATAAAAACTGGTTCAAGAAGCCAGGTTGTGGAGTATTTTTGTATAGGGTAAAGATTCGATGTTTGATCGGGGAGAAGTTTAGTGAATATACAAAAATTTGTGATATAATAACTGTGTTTCCTTGCTTTATTCTTTTATCTGATGAGAGGTAAAGACAATGAGGACAAAGATCGCTTTATTTTTGTGCATCGTTTTTTTTCTCACCTCTTGTGCCACAGTTCCGGTTACAGGAAGAAGACAACTCAGCCTGATATCGTCAGGTGAAATACACTCAATGAGTTTTAAGGAGTATGATAATTTTCTTTCACAGCACAAGGTGATCAAAGACACTGAACAGGCAAAAATGGTCAAGAATATAGGTAAAAGAATACAAAAAGCAGTAGAAAAGTACTTTGCAAAGAAAAAAATGTCAGATCACATTAAAGGGTACAAGTGGGAATTTAATCTCGTGGATGAAGCAACTGTGAATGCATGGTGTATGCCGGGGGGCAAGGTCGTGGTGTATTCGGGGATACTCCCCATTACTCAAGATGAAACTGGATTGGCTGTAGTCATGGGGCATGAAATAGCCCATGCTGTGGCAAATCATGGAAAAGAACGAATGAGTCAAGGTCTTATTGTTCAGATGGGTGGCGCTGCCCTTTCGCAGGCACTCTCTGAAAAACCGGAGGAAACACACAACCTGTTTTTAACAGCGTATGGTGTAGGAACGCAAGTGGGCCTAATGCTTCCTTATAGCAGACTTCACGAATCCGAAGCTGATCGCCTTGGACTTATTTTTATGGCCATGGCAGGGTATGATCCACATGCCGCAGTTGATTTCTGGAGAAGAATGTCTGGATCAAAAGGTGGTTCATCGTCCCTGGAATTTCTCAGCACCCATCCTTCAGACAAAACGAGAATAAAGAACCTCAAACAGCTGCTCCCTGAAGCTTTAGGTTATTATAAGAAGTAATTGTGAAACGAGGAAAAACATCGCAATCAATATCTCCACTTTTTCGGCTCAATAATTCTTGGAAAAATCGTTTCATAGGGTGGACCCCATACTCATCATTATCCATACCTCCGACTTTTTCAAAAACCGAAAATACATGGTGTCTCTCTTTTTGCAATCCCTGAGAAAGATACTTTTCCAGAAGAGGAGATAAGACTATTGATTACCATAGGATTTTCTGCACATCGTATTGAAACATTGCCGTCTGCATTCCAGGAAATGAGACAACATGATGTTATCGTTCTTGAGGAACCACCTTCACATTATTTCATGCCTATGGTTCGAGGTCATCTTTCTGTTGAGGACTATATGCTTGAAACTGATCTGGGTTTTCCGGAGTTTGAAAAACGCATGTGTCATCTTTTACGAAGACTTCATGAAAGAGGTAAAGAGATCCTTCAGGTTGAGCCATACCTGGAAAGGCTTCTTGAGATTCATGATCGATTTTCAGAGGGAAATACACCTGAAGACGTGATGAATGCACCTTACCTGAGAGAAGTCTATATGGCGGAGAAGCATGCGACATCAAGTCTCATTGCATATTATACTGCGATTGCCAGATCCGCTTTCCCTGAGGTCGTAGATACGGTCAAAGCATTTGCTCATGCCGATGCACTGCGCATCACTTTGCGAGCGCAGATGCGGTCATCTGCAATCGCTTCCTTGCCCATTTCAGATAAAACCGTTTATATTGAGTCGGGCTATATTCACTACATGCTGTATCGTCTCCTTTGTCAGAAAATAGACCATGCGCGAAGGATTCGGTCAGTATTTCTTCTCAGCCCGGTCATTAAAAGACTGGGGGGGAAAAGACGAAATATGAGCCCTGGCGACCTTCTCACCCTTCACTATGCATTTCATAATCAATTGGCAGATGACACAGAAAACCTTTTAGCTGCACGCAACCTCGTCTACATAAAATTGATTCAAAAACAAGAAATTCTTCCAGGACTGTCGGAAACGCCCCATACTGAAGACGATATCAAGGTGAATCATCTGGTGGATCTGCTCAGTTTTCAGGAGTGTCATGAGGTCTTTGAACACATCCGATTGAAAAAACAATCCAATGCCATGAAGTTTGTTGAGAACTATATTATGCAGAAGATGCCCTATTAAAAAAACAACTGATCTCTTTGAAATGGGTTATGTATTCCTTCATTGCTGTACCAGAATTTTTTTTGATTTACCAGCATAAATTTTGTATGAATGACTTATGTATCGCTATTGGAGAATGAAAATGAATCTTGAATCAAAAAATGTTTTTCATGGAGGAAAAGATGGAAACACAAGATCTGATCAAAAACATCCCCTTTTCTGAGCCTCACGTTCTTTTAGATTTGGTTGAGTATGAGAAAGGCAGGGTTGTGAGCCGAACATTTGCACAGAATGAAGGGCTGAGTCTGACCCTTTTCGCCTTTGACAAGGGAGAGGGACTGAGCACCCATGCGGCGTCCGGCGATGCAATGGTTCTGGTTTTGGACGGAGAAGCGGCCCTGACAATCGCTGATAAAAATATCGTTGCAAAGGTTGGGGAAGTGGTGGTGATGCCTGCTGATATACCCCACTCGGTTCATGCTACGACACCTTTCAAGATGTTGCTGATTGTAGTAAAAAGACCGACAAAGAAGTAACTGACATTTTGAGAGTGACGCCTGTGACCGTCATTTGTTATTCTTTCTTAACGCCTATTTGATGAAGCCTGAAAATTAACTCATCGAGGTCAGAATGGATCCAACCTTGTGGATTGTGACAATTTCTGTTTTGGGACCTGTCATAGGATCGACGATAGGCGTGATGCGTATGCCCTCTTTTGGATATATCTGCAATATGCTTTGTTTTGCAGCGGGTGTAATGCTCGCTATATCCTTTCTTGAACTGGTCCCTGAAAGTCTCAAGCTTTCCTCTCCTGCCATGGCCATTGCGGGTGTTTTCATAGGGTCCACTGTTATGTATGGGTTGGACAGGATCATACCACACATCCACCCGAAGTTATGTGCCCAGGAGCAGGGATGTAACCTTGAGCGTACATCCGTATATCTTCTTTTGGGTATGTTTCTGCACAACTTCCCTGAAGGAATGGCCATTGCAATCGGAACCGTGAGCGGTGTCAATGTATCACTTGCAATTGCCCTTGCAATAGCCATTCACAATATCCCGGAAGGTATCTGTACGTCTGCCCCCTATTACCACTCCACTGGAAAACGCCTCAAATCTTTCCTGCTTTCATCATCTACAGCACTTCCTGTCCTGGCAGGCTATGTGACGGCCAAGTATCTCTTCCAAAGTATATCTCCACAAATAGTCGGGTTGTTGAGTGGAGCCACGGCGGGTCTCATGATCTACATTACGGCGGATGAACTGATCCCCAATTCCTGTACAGGAACAAACCATCAGACCATCTTCTCCTTGATACTGGGAATTGCATTTGTCATGGTACTTGGTATGCTTTAGAAAAGGAGACAAGCAGGGTGTCTCAGGATGGTGGTGAAGAGAAACGGAACATGAAAGAAGGACCAGCGGACCGGGAGGCCAGGCAGATTCGACGAGTCGCAGGATATGCACTCCTGCTGAATCTTGTTTTGGCCGTTATGAAGGGAACGCTTGCTGTTTTTTCAGGGAGTCTTGCAATTCTTGCCAGTGCTGTTGATTCGGGAACGGATGTATTCGCCTCTCTCATCATATATGCTGGGGTACGATTATCGGCCCGAACGACCAAATCTTTTCCATTGGGATTGTATAAGCTTGAGAATGTGGCTTCTGTTGTGATTGCTCTCTTTATTTTTCTTGCGGGTTATGAGATTGCACGGGAGGTGCTCTCTCCGGCTGCAAGCCTCCCTGATATGAATGTTTCCTATGTTTTTCTATTGCTGGCAGCCACTACAGCCACATTCCTTTTCGGACAATACGCAATGAATGTGGGTCGAAAGACAGGATCTCCAACCCTTATGGCAGAGGGCAGACACAGACAAGTGGATGTGCTTTCATCGCTCGTTGTACTGATCTCCGTTTCCCTCAGCTACTTCAATGTGAAATTCAGTGTACTGGGCATAACCATTGATCAAATGGGAGCGGCTCTTATCATTATCTTTGTCCTCTGGGCGGGCTGGGAATTGCTTTCAGACGGTATGCGGGTGTTACTTGATGCCTCTATTGATTTCGATACATTGACACTCATCCGAAAGACAATAGAGAATGAACCCATGATAGGCGAAATCAGGAACCTGTTCGCACGCAGCGCAGGACGTTTTTGCTTTATACAGGCTACTGTTACAGTGAAGACACAAAACCTGCAACGGGCACACAAGATCAGTGAGAGCATTGAGACGAAGATCCGGAATGAGGTGCCTCATGTGGGGAGAGTGCTGATTCACTATGAACCCGAAAAGAAATCCCATCATATCATTGCACTGCCCCTTGATGATCCATCAGGAGTCTTCAGCAAACACTTCGGAGAAGCTCCCTACTTCGGATTGTTGCACCTGCGCACCCAGGATAATAGTCTGGAAAAGCAGGAGATTTTTGAGAATCCTCATCGTCTTGTAAAGACCGGTAAGGGAATGCGTGTGGCCGAGTGGCTGGTGGATAAAGGCATTGATCATGTGGTAATGAAAGAAGACCTTTCACATAAAGGGCCTGGATATGTCCTTTCAAATGCTGGTGTGACCACACATATCATGTCAGTGAACAATACCAGTGAGGTGGTTGCGCAGATCATCTCAGAAGGTTTATAAATTCTTCAAGAAGTGATGATGACTCTTCCAGGAAATTTACTCACAACGGCCATGGCGGTCATGCCGTATAAAGATGTTGAATGTGCTCTTGATGCGGCTCTTTCTCTGGATATCCCGTTTTGGC
>JAXHSZ010000034.1:0-7584 GCA_034190725.1 Thermodesulfobacteriota bacterium | reverse complement strand
TGAATCAATCTCTTCTACAGGTGGAGATTGATAGCCTTTGGAAAGAATCTTGCTGAAGATCTTGGACCTGAATGCTTTCGATGCATCCAAGTCTACCGTCTCATTTTGTACGGGTAATACTCCAATAGATCTCGGTGTCCTCTCCGTATAATCGGGTACTATATTGTGGAAAACTCTGGGTGCGCAACCAAGCGATAAGGAGAAGATCACAAAAAAGAAAATAGTATATCCTAGATTTCTCAATTGTATTTGTCTTGAATAGGGGCTATGGGTTTGTTTTTTGAATTGTAAGCTCCACAAAGTTCTGCGTAAGGCCCGTTATATTCACTGAAAAATCCTGAAAATCCTTGGATACAAGTTCATCTGCAAGAGATTGGGCATCCCCCTTTATGTCCACTTCGACTGTGGCTATGCCTGCGGAGATACTCCTCTGGTAAACCCCTTTCACACCTCGAATCTGTTGTTGCAATAAGTTCTTTAACTTCACAAAGTCTCTATAACTGGAAATTCCTTTAATCCTCATTTCAACAAGTGTGGTTCCGCCGACCTCTTTGCCCCATGTATCAATAATTTGATACATGATCTTTGAAGCCAGATCAGAGGCTGCCTTCTTAAGAGCTTCGGTACCCCCGGTGACATCGTCGATGTGAACTGCTGCTCCATGAGCGGTTGTAGATGCGATAATTGCGCCATTATCAGTGCGTATTGCCCGCGCAGTCATATTTGCCTGGCATGACTTCATGGAGGTATTCATAACCCTTCCTATTCGTTTTGCCAATGCCTTGCCGACTATTACCACTTCGGCATCATACTGGTTCCCAAGAGAAACGGCTGTGCTGTCGGTGAGGTCAACCATTTGGTAAGCCTTACTCATCGTTATGTTTCTTGCTTTGGCGGCACGGTCTACGATATTAAAACCCTTCTCCCTGAATTTTTCCACAAGAACAGTCTCGACCACAGAAAGGTCTGTTTCAGACACACGATGGCCCCACCAGTATCTTATGTGTTCCTGACCGATATTCTGCTCAGCGATCATGAACATGACCCTGGGTTTATGCTTTCTTGCCATAAGAAGCCCTATTGCAGCCAAATCATCCTTAAGGTTACCCAAGGCAACAGTGGCTTCTATAATAACTTTATAAAGATCTTCAACAGGAACTTCGGATATGATTCTGTAATTCTGGATATATCCTTTTGTTCTTGTATATATCTGGTCACTGAGGAGTTGGAAGTTCTGTACAATGGTCTCCGAGTCGACCTGGGTACCTACGGCTTGCTCCACTGCTTTTCTCAAGGCATCCTCAATAGCGTTGTCCCTTGCAATCACCCTATCATTATTTATGATAGCTCCCAAGCCCTCTGTAGTCACAATCTGTGATTCCACAGGCTGTTCTGCAGAAGCATAATTGAAGAGGATGATCGCCACAATGAAACAGAGCAGCCCTGTTCTTACGGTTCTCTTCAATATTTTTCCTCCTTCTTCATCTGGGGAAAAGGCCCTTCCTCCATTGAACGCTCAGTTTATTTCCTCAAACGGTCTATTCTTGTCAATACCGCAGTGCATCCATAAGACAATGGCTATCACCCCCATCTCACCGTCATTCACAGAAAATTTCTCATTTCTGCATAAGTACTCCTTAGAAGAACCTCAATTCGTCTTTCACTTTCCTGATAATGAGTAATGCGTCGGCACCTGAGACAGGGTCCATTGGAGCAAATTCACCTGTGGTCAGGTCCATTGCTTCCATAATTCCGCGGGTTGTAACCGTCATAACAGCATTGAAGTAAGGCAGATCACTTCTCAAATCCGGGAAAGGGGAGGCGCTGCCTATATATTTTGTTGCTATTTTTTGGTCTCCGCTTACCTTTATGAGTATGTCTTCGATCATTATCGCATAAGATGCTCTGCTAATGAGTTCGTCTGGACGATATGTATGGTCGGGATAGGGTTCCAATCCTTTTACACCGATATCGAGAACTGTCTCAATATCCGTCTTTAAGACATGATCAGAAACATCAGTGGCAGCCTCAGCCTTCACAATACGGTCGGCTGCAAAAGCCTTTGTGGGAGCTTTAAAGCTTGTGTCGAATCTCTTTGGAGATCGCTTTTTATAGAGTTTTTCCAATTTCAATTCCTGAACGAAAAGTGCAGCGATATCCGCCCTTGTTATCTTGTCTATCAGGGCGATCTTTTTTCCTATCACACTCCCGGGAGCGGCTCTCTGGATTTTCTGAACAAGCTTCCAATGCCTGTCAGCTTCAATCAAGTACGTATCGTTAAGATCCAGAACTTTTTTAAACATCTCTCCTGACTTGTCGAATTCGTAAGCCACCTTGTATGCTTCTCCCATATAATAATAAGCAGCAGATGATTTAGGATCGATATCGATGGCATCTTCAAAATTATCCTCCACCTCATCAAGCCAGTCTTCTTTGCGCTCCATGGAATAAATCCTCATAAATCCGATTCGGGCGTTTACCTCTTCCTCTTTTGTCACAGCATACTTTTTGCCCTTTTTTGCGTTATCAAATGCCTCCTTAAAGTTCCCTTCATAACCGTTTACCAAACCAAGTCCTGTAAACGCAGGAGAATATTTCGGATTCAATTGGATGGCCAGATTAAACTCTCTTTTTGCATCCTCATACTTTCCCTTGTCCAAAAGCTTCATCCCACTGAACACATGGTGTTCCGGGGTATCTAATGCACTTACGGCTTTCCGTGCTTTGGGACCACAAGCACCCAAAAAAAGCAACGACAATATTGAAACCGAAAGAACGATCCAGTTTCCATAGTGTATCCTTTTTATTTTCATCTCTACCTCCTATTGATTTATACGGAAATCTAAGTTTTTCAATCTACAAGTAGTAAGACACGACATTGGGATAAAAAACTGAGATTCTTAGAAGAGTCCCTTAGCATATTCGCATCCTGATTTCTGATCACCACATTGCTGTTGCCAGGCCCATCGGTCTTTATCCCCTTTATTATTATGGGATTATCTGTCACACGCTCGTTTTGTCTGGCTGCTTCAATGTCTCTTGCATATCCTACTATCCCTTGCTGAATTGCGAACTCTCTCGAGACATAAGCAGAACCATATATCTCTCTTCCATCCTCATCAAGTACTTTCGGAGACATGGCTGGACGAAGCTCTAAACCTTTTGTGTCTATGATCAGTCCTGTATATACAGGATTACCCATAGAAGGCACTGATAATCCTCCAGTCGCTGGTAGGAGGGAATTTGCAAATTCTCCTGTAAGCGGCATCTCGATGTCAACTTCAACAGCGCCGTCGGAAAAATACCTCTTGTCTATTACTCTGGCCCCTCGAATGAAGCCTTGAACCCTGGAATGAATTACGTCACTTTGGGTCATGGCATTGACAACAGTGGTTTCCGAGTCAATTCTCACTCCTTTGACTGTTTCCAAAAGATTTCTCAGAGCATCTGCCTTTGCTGCCCTTTCCGCCCCTAGCCTGGCAACTGCTATATTGGGAGCAGATGGACTCGGAGCGCCACTTCCTGTAGCACGTATCACGTGTTTACTCCAATTCACCTGACCTTGGCCGATCGTTTCGATCACTTGATCTGAAATGCGTGCAAGCAAATCTCCTATGAAAACCGAAAACGCGAATAAAAATATTGAAAAACCTACAATGATTGCCTTTCTGTTCATTTTTACCTCCTTTTACTACTAAATTTATCCACAGTATTTCTTGTGCACAAAGAATGAGCCTCCTGAGAGGCTATTGGTATAATACTTCTAATGATCATCGACTACAACACATAAAGAAAAATCAGAAATAGTGAAATTCACATAGGAGTGAATGAAAATACTCTTGTGAGCGAGTACTTCATGAATTTTCAGAAATTAAATAGTGTCCGAACGGAAACTGTCTTTTTCGCCAATCTCTATGTCAGATAAATATTTTAATCCTCAAAATAATCAATATATTCCTGCGGTTAAAATTTTAATCTTCCTTGACCTTGACGAAAAATCCTAGTTTGTGCCCATCCATAAATGGTCTTTTTGCTCAATATCTGCGTTATGCTCGAAAAATAATCCTCGGAATATCAAACATATGCCTGTGGTTATTTTTCTCGCATGCCTTGATCTTGAACAAAAAACCTCATTTCTGGATGGGCACTAGTTTTCGTTCAGACACTAAATATATTGTACTATTTATAGTTATATGTAGGCTTTTCAAAAAGTCTCCGGAAAAATTCAACCGTAACTCATCAAGATTATCAACACGTTTATTCCATATTGTCTTGATATTGAATCCGACATAATATTCTATAAGAATAAATCATGTTTTTGTCAAGTAAAAACAATATCGGTTCACACGCTGTACGCCTTGAGAGAATGCGCTAATTTCTTGTCTATCTCGGCTTCAATGGTCACCCCCTCGTCGGAGTATTCCTTCTTTGTTACTCTTCCATTCCGGTATAGCTGAGAGACCATATCACCTGCCTCAACAGGAAATCTGAGTGTTACCTTTTTTATTCTGTGACGCGTCAATTCTTCAATCTTATACAAAAAATCATCGATGCCTTTTCCAGTGAGTGCTGATATGGGGATACAATTGTCAAGAACCCTTTGGCGGTATTTAAGGATCTCATACGAATTGGCCACTTTATCTATTTTATTTAAAAGATGGATAATGGGCTTCTTGGACACCCCTAGCTCTGTCAAAACGCTATTGACTGATTGTATGTGATCATCGATCCTCGGATGGGAAGCGTCAATCACGTGACAAAGTATGTCCGATTCAATCACTTCTTCAAACGTGGCCTTAAATGCAGCGATGAGTTGATGGGGGAGTTTATTCAAAAAACCCACGGTATCAGAAATCATGACTTCTTGACCGTTGTGCAATCTTATCTTTCTGATGGTCGGATCCAGGGTAGCAAATAGTCTGTCCTCCACTAAAACTCCTGCATCAGAGAGGCGATTCAAAAGGGTCGATTTTCCTGCATTGGTGTACCCAATGATAGAAATGTAAGGGCAAGAAATATCTTCCCTTCTCTTTTGATGCAGGGTTCGTGCCCTTCTCACCTTTTCGAGGTCCTTTTTGATCTTTGAGATTCGATCTCTGGCCTTTCGTCGGTCCACCTCCAATTTGGTCTCGCCAGGCCCTCTTGTCCCAATGCCCCCGCCCAGACGAGACAGGGATAACCCCTTTCCCACAAGACGGGGTAAAAGATAGTTGAGTTGCGCCAATTCGACCTGAAGTTTCCCTTCTTTTGATCTTGCTCTTTGGGCAAATATGTCCAGAATCAAACCAGTTCTGTCCAAAACTCTGACACCGAATTCCGTCCCCAGGTTTTGTTGCTGGGCAGGTGTGAGGTCATTGTCAAAAACCACTATATCAACATTACTCTGGGATATAATGTTTTTTACTTCTTCAACTTTACCTTTTCCAATAAAATAGGCTGGATTTACTTCTTTAAGCTCCTGTATAGTCTTGTCCAATACAACTCCGCCAGCAGTCTCTGTGAGTTTTGTCAGTTCGTTGAGGGACTCCTCGATCCCTTCTCGATCCTCTTTGGATATTCTGACACCTATCAATAGAACGTTCTCTTGAGTGGAGTTTGCCTTATTTTCCCACCCTCTATGCATCATTTGGCCCTCATTTTTCACATCCCGAATTCAATTGAAAGCTTCTACGGCATTCACCTTCTCGTCCAAAAATATTTTTCTCATCAGACCGTACAAATTAAAAACAATTATAGGTTGCTTTCACCTAATATACAAGAGAAAAACCATAGATGTTCATATGACGCCACTTTTTTGAGAATGGACACCTTTTGAAAACACGATTCAGGTCTTTATCGGCCCTTGTGAGAAGGATTTTTAATATAAATACGGAGTTGAGTCGACATGAAACACAGATGATGGGATATGTGATTGAATCAAGACGGAAAGGGAAGGATGTATGAGATACTTGGATTGCATGAAAGTGACCCACTGCATATACATGATATTCCTGCGTTTTGTGAGGTTATGGATGTGTTTATCAACCTAACATATCCATAAAGTTATCTATTTGATCTCTTACTTCGGTCTTATTATAGTCTCTCACGTCAGAGAGGTCGCCTGCTATCATGAGAGAAGGAATCCCAAATTCCTCAGAGATTGCATCTATTACGGCCCTCTGTCCACCACAGTACAGTCTGCATCCACGATGACAGTAGGTAATCATTCCATCTATCTTGTAGTCCTTGACCAACTGTTTGGTCATCTCGATGCGATTTTCAATGATTCCGTTGAAGAAATTTGAGATATATTTTTTAGCCAGGCTATCAAATGGGTTTTCAGGATCCAGATTACCGATGTAAATGTAGTCCATATCCGATCGTACAATGACTGCACCAAATTCCTCAAAGTAATTCAATACACTTGTGTCATAGTTGATAATCGGTCCAAGCCAGAGAAGTCTGTGCTTTTCATTTTTCACTATGCCCTTTCCCTGCTGGACCATTTCTTTCACCTCATTCAATAGCATCTGATAGAAGCCGACTGCTTCTTTTGTCCCCATGAGTTGCATGAGAGGATATATCGTTGTTGCCTCCTCGGTCACACTCATGGGACAGGGGACAGATTTTCTCAATTCGTTTATCTCCAACCATAAATCCGTAGCTTGTTTAGCTAACCCAACGGTTTCTATGAGCTTTTCTTCATCAAAGGGTGTACCGGTCAACTCCTCAATGAGAGAGATCAACTCCATAAGCTGGTGTTTGTAATACTCCACCTTGTCTTCTTCAACTGAGGATGGCCCCCCTTCGCATGTATTATAGGGGGAATCAATGACGTAGTATGGAACATTATACCGTTCCGCTATGGGAATGTGTACTTTAACGCCTCCATCACATGCATTTGTCGCGGTTACAAAGAAATCCGGCTCCGGAAGCATCAATTCTTCCTCGGCTAAACCAAATCCAATGGCAGCCTTGTGAAATGAGCATACATTTCGGGTGTATCCAAGCCCTTCGGCCAACTCAAGGTAGGGTACGATCTTCTGTTTCACTGCAAGAACTGATGAAAAATGTTCCGTGGCCATGGGAACCACATCCATGGCGCGTAATAACTCAATCGGCGGCATAAGTATAGTCCAGACAACGAGTTTCTTGTCTATCTTGGCTTGCCTTGCTTTTGCATAGTAGTCTTTTACAAGGGGCCAAACCAACCTTGCGGTCCGAAGTTGCTTCTTTGAACTGCTCAAACTCTCTGAACTCATTCCATCTCTCCTCAGTAACCTGTCGGTAAATATTGCCAAAGAAACATGTTGAAGTCCATACAGGCCTCTTCAATCATGATGACTGTAATACTCTACAACCTTCCTCAATGCCTCGGCCCCTCTGGAAAAGCCTGGGAAACTCACGATACCCTTCGTCAGCAGGCTTCGTTTCATCTCAATGGCCCCTGTCTCCGCCTTCAAGGGTGGTGTGATAACGATGAGAGGTTTTTTGGACTTCTTTTTAAAATTGGTGAGAGTATTGTAGAAATATTCATCAAAACCTGGAAACGATTGCATAATCCATGTCATTTATTCCGCAGACATCTCAATAACAACAGAGTCG
>JAXHSZ010000339.1:0-3670 GCA_034190725.1 Thermodesulfobacteriota bacterium | reverse complement strand
ACCACCAAATTGGGATGGTTGAAAACACCTTGAAATAACAAGACGATAGACCAAAGTACGCAAAAACCAGAAGAACCCTTTTTTAACATACCCCTCACCAAAAATCACCTCACAGAAACGTCCCACATCAATCGTATTCTCTCAATGAATGCCAAAATATGGACTTAAAGCCCCAAAATTTTGACAGTAGTGTAGCTTATTTTCTTTGATAAAATAGAGTCTGAATTCAATAATCTTTTCGAAATGACGAAAAGCGGGGAAATGTAAGGGGAGAACTGTATGAAATTCAAGGTTCTCCTTGTCATGTTTTAGATTTGGCACAATAGTTGCTGCTCTTAATGATGAATGTTAAATGAAATTCAAGACAATACGGGAGACACAAAGAGAAAAGGCACAGAGCGTCAAGGAAACAGTGGCAAAAATACCTTCCCTTTCCATCCATTTTGGGGGAAGACTCAGGTGAGGGGGAACTTTTCCCAGCTTTTTGCCACTCAGGAATTCGTGGGAATAGAATTGATAAATGTTCAACACAATTCCCAATCTGGAGCTTAAAAAAACAAACAATTTTTATTACTCTCACCTTGAATGTTGAACCTTGAAACCGGGGCAGTTACGATTGATTTTACATTTTTAATGTTGAGTTGAGGAACATGTCATGTCTAAAGATCTTCACATCTGGGAGACCTACGAATCGGAGATAATGGATGAAGTAGAAAGGAATTTTGAAAGTTTTGATGAAGAATTAAATGAGGGAATGTCCATACAGGAAGATACAGTACTCAAAAGAGGAAAGAAACGAAGCTTCTTGTATTGGACTTTTGTTCTGATAGTCATCGGTGTGATTTCCTTTCTGTTTTTCTCCCAATCAGGCCAAATAAGTGCAGGAATAGAGGCTTATGAAGAGGGACGTTTTGAAGAGGCCGTACATATCTTTGAAGACATTTTAAATCACAAACCTAAAATGAGGAACAAGATAGCACCACACTATTCTCGGGCGTTACTGGGACATGCTTCCACTTTAATGGATAGGGATCCTGAGAGGGCAAAATCGTTGCTTCAACGGTCAGTGAAACTTAATCCAAAGAATATACAATCTCACTTCAATATGGGCCTTCTTTATGTGAGACTAAAAGACTACCCTCATGCAATAAGAAGCTTTCGGGCAGTTATGAAACTGAATCCTCGACACCCTGATGCCCTTTTCAATCTCGGATATGTCTATGCTGTTACCAAAAATTATCCAAGAGCAGAGAGAGTATATGGCAGGGTAGTAAGTTTGAACCCAAGTTATTTGGACGAAGCGCTCTTTAATCTTGCAATGGTACAGAAGAATCAAGGGAAGACCGATGTATGTATAAAAAACCTTGAAAAAGTGCTTAACGTGAATCCTTATAATGAACTGGCATATAGATACCTTTATAGATTAAAGAAATAATAATACTGGTTGAATTTGAAGTTACGTGCAATGGTTTTCCTATCAGATGTGATACCTGACCTCTTCTATGGCAGGGTGGATGTTTACTCCTGTCCATACACACGGTTCTCAGATATCATTGTATTATTTCAATAAAGTATAAGAAAATATCAATACCACAATCAAATGAATATGAATCATCGGACCTCTGGAAGGTTGGTTAGGAGAGATCTCATGAAGCATAACATCAAAAAGACTATGGAAACAGGCTTGACGGTCCTCATCCTCATTTCAATATGTATTGGTTGTGTCCATATACGCAATCAGCAAAAAAGAGTGCCCTTGAAAGCCTCGGACTCTCCAGCTGAACCGGAGTCGAGTCTCACCTCTCAAGCTGAACCGGTGGTCCCCATTGAGGTCCTCCCTATTACAATTCCCCCAAAAATCCCACTTAAAAAGCCGACAGTGGTTCAGGAGGAACCTGCTCCAAATTCAACCTGTTATATACACAAGGTAAGATGGTACGGTGAGAACCTCTCCATTGTATCGAAATGGTATACAGGGAAATTTACTCATTGGAAAGCAATAGCAGACGCTAATCCCGGCATCAATCCCAACCGCATTTTTGTCGGAAACAAAATTTTCATTCCACAGGACTTGTTGAATACATCAGAGCCTATGCCGGAAGATTTTGTTTCGAAATTCATTAAAAATGTGAAACAAAAGGAATCACCCGCCATTATACAAAAACGTTCAGTGGAATCGATAGATGAGGAAAAAACAGAACTTTTTGGCCTAAGGGAGTATCGCAAAAAATAGAAAAACCGAACAACCAGTAATGGATTTTTGAGGTTTTCAGGACAGAGTTTTTCCTCTAGCAGTCAACTTTTTCACAGATCTTCTTAGAATTCTTTTTAGAATAGGAAACAATCATTCCGGATAAACTTCCCATTGCAAAGACCAGAGATCTGAACAAGATCACCAGAGGTGAGATCAATCCTACAATCTTGTTTTTTTTGTATGTTTTTAAGGAAAAAGAAAAAGATGAGGCCATAATCCCTATCCAAAGCAATAGACCCGCATAAAGAAGACCGGTGGAAAACCATGAGAGAAAAAAAAGCGGAAAGGACAAAGCCATGAACAGAGTCTGAATTTTAATGACAGCAGGGGTATAAGAATCCTTCACCGCCTTGTCAGGAAATCGTCTGTAAACGATCATCCGCCAGTATCCTCTCCAGAATTTCACCCTTAAATATTGCATAAATGTGTCAGGGTGAATATGGTAGACAAAAGCTTTTGAGTTGAAAAGAAGCGTGTATCCGGCAGCAACCAGACGATAAGACAGGTCGGTGTCTTCATTGTTTGCCACCGGAAAGTTCTCGTCAAATCCTTTCATACCGAGGAATATGTCTTTTCTGAAGGCAGCGGAATAGGTGTCGACCATATCAATAGTCTGACTTTTTTGCAACAAATCATACCTGTCTTCAAACTCAGCTTGCGCAAATCTTGCAGCCAGTTCATTTTGGTTGGTCTTGTAGCTCCCCTTCACACCTACCACACCTGAATTGTCGAATAATCGGACCATTTCCTTGATCCAGTTATGGTCAGGCACACAATCGGAATCAGTAAAGAGAATAATCTCTCCCTGGGCTGTCTGAGCCCCCTTATTCCGTGCGGCGGCAGGTCCTTGATTGGCCTGGTATATATATGTAACATTGAATCTGTTAGCTATATCCGCTGTGTTATCAATTGATCCGTCATCTACGACGATTACTTCATAATACATTTTATCTATGGACTGATTGTGTAATTGTCGAAACCGATCCGGATCGCTTGGCTGATGGCTGCGATGCTCTAGTGTTGGTCACTGACTGGCAGCAGTTTTTGTCGCTCGATTACGCCAAGATGGCTAGCCTCATGCACAGCCCCATCATGATTGATGGCCGCAACTTCTTGCCCCAAGCTCAGATGGAAGAGTGGGGCTTCCGATACCTCGGGGTTGGCCGCTAAATTCTGAGGCGATAGAGCTGAATACTCCTATTAGGTGAGCGTAGCTAGGCTGCGCTCACTTTTTTTGTCGGTAGTTTTGTCGAGCGGCAAGGCAGGGTCAGCCGGCAAACCTATGGCAGGCCGACCCTGCCCTTTCCCGCAAAACAGGCGGCATGATTTTCCATCAGTCTCTCCATATCTAGCGCAATTAAAAAAATTGCTTGCATTTGTGAGAAATCTGCATATCCTTATGTGGAATGGGAAAAC
>JAXHSZ010000338.1:0-3605 GCA_034190725.1 Thermodesulfobacteriota bacterium | reverse complement strand
TTTGAAAATAGCCGATGCCATTGAAGAAGTGTACAAAAACAACCTGGACGAGTATTATGAGACATTGGCAGGGCATTACATTGATGGGGAGAGCTATGAGAAAGGGGCTGAGTACTGCAAGTTGGCAGAAAGCAAGGCTCAAGATACCGGCTCACTTGCCGATGCTATTGCCCTGAGTGAGAAAAGGGTAACCTGTCTCGAGAAATTACCCAGGACAGAGTATTTGGATAAGAAGATAATCGATGCCCGGACATCCCTGGGGCTTTATTTTGCGCAGATGAGCAACCTTGTTGCGGCCAAAGAGGCTGTGACCCCTATTGTTGATTTGGCGATAAAGCCAAACTACAAGAGGAGGGTCTCTCAGATATATGCAATAATGGGGTACCATAGCTATGTGGTTGAGGATAATTACCCCCAAGCCTTTAAATATCTGGCGGAGGCCTTACAGATAGCCGAGGACCTGAATGATATACTTTCTTTGTTTGTGGCAAGATATTGGCTAGCAAACGCTCTATGTTTTGCCTGCGAATTTGAGAAAGGTCTGTATTATTTTGAAAAAGCGCTGGAGATTAATGCGGCGGAAAATAGCCTTTGGGGCATATCAGTGGGTAAAGGTTCCATAGGTGTTTATGTTTATAATTTTCAGGGAAAGATTGACCTGGGTTATCAAACCACCGGTGAGGCATTACGACTTGCCGAAGAGAGCGGTGACACCTATACAAAGGGTACGGTTCATTTTTACCATGGTATTTCCTGCTATTACAAGGGCCTCCTGGAAGAGGCAGAGGAACATCTCTTGAAGGGAAGCGATTTTTGTGAAAAGATCAATTTAATTGTATTCTATGGTTGGGCAAATATGCTCTTGGGCGAGACCGTCTTTGATCGGGCAGAATATAAAACATCACAAGAACATTACAGAAGAGCAGCTTCTATCTGGCGACAAGGTAGAATTGTCCCATCATACATTAGCTTGAGCAAAATAGCTCTAGCACGGGCTAGGGTGATGAACAATGAGAAGGACATTCACCTCAATGAGATATATGAATGTTATGCAAATAATAAAATGAAGTGGCTCGAAGGGCAGATGTTGAGATATATTGGAGAGATACTCCTCAATATCGATAATCAACATATGAATGAGGCGGAGGACTGGATCAAGCGGGCCATCGAAGCCAACGAACGGAACGGCACCAGGTTTTATCTGGGAATGAGCTATGCCCTTTATGCTGATTTCTTCAAACGAAAGGGTAATCTCTCCGAAGCAAGAGAGAATCTCAACAAAGCAATAGAGATCTTAAGAGAATGTGGAGCTGATGGGTGGGTGGAGAAGTATGAGGAGGAGTTGGCGAGACTCCTGTAACAGTTCATCTCGCCTCGGATGAGATGTGAAAATGGTAAAGGATGGGGATCAGGTGTCAGACCGGCCTTGCGGAGTTTCCTGTCATCTGACCCGTGAACTGTTATAGCATCTGAAAGGAGGTTTTGTTATGAACCTTGATGAACACAAAGCAGATGTGATAATCGTTGGAACCGGACCGGGAGGTGCGACTGTAGCAAAGGAACTGTCACAGCGAGGGGAAAAAGTACTTCTGCTGGAATGGGGGAAAAACGCCCCTATTACAGGCAGCGCCACACAATTCTGGTTACAGGCCGGTGTTCCGGGTAAAGGATTTATGTTTACACACAAAATGCTCGGTATGGTCCGCGGGATCACAACGGGCGGCAGCTCGGTCTTTTATTATGCAACAGCTTTTGATCCGCCTATTGAAATGTTTCAATCGCACGGCATTGACATTTCAAATGAAGTGGCGGAGATCAGAAATGAACTGCCTACAGAACCGCTGGTTGATCACTTGATCGGTCCCATGTCCAAACGGATAATGACCAGCGCAAAAGATTTAGGATATGATTGGAACCCATTACCCAAGTTCATTTACCAGGACAAATGCCAGCCGAACTGCTGGCGTTGCACTTACGGCTGCCCGTTCAGTGCCAAGTGGAATGCACGAATGTTTGTGAATGAAGCCATCGATAATGGCGCTGTTCTCATTAACGGCGCCAAGGTCACGCGTGTACTGACTGAGGACAATCAGGCAATCGGGGTGGAATACAAGAAAAAGGGAGCCATCCATCAGGTATACGCCCCACTTGTTATCATCGCTGCAGGTGGAGTAGGGTCCCCCATGATTCTGCGAAATACGGGGATCAAAGAAGCGGGATATGATTGGTTTTTTGACCCGCTCATTATCGCGATGGGCACAGTGGATGACATGGAAGGCGGAAAGGAATTCCCCATGGCTGCGGGCCTTCATATGGCTGATGAAGGCTATGTCATGACCGATCTGACTGCTCCCCTCAGCCTCCATATTGTGTTTAATGGGGAAGTTTTCCGTTTTGACAAGCTGTTTTCCCATCAAAAGACACTGAGTATCATGATCAAAATCAAGGATGATCTGGGCGGCAAGTTGTCGGAACGTGGCGCTGTCCGCAAAAAACTCAGCGCAGATGACAAGGACAAGATGAGCAATGGGTATACCAGGGCATCCCAAATATTAAAGAATGCCGGGGCAAGAGACGTGTGGAAAAGCTGGTATGTTGCCGCTCACCCCGGCGGAACCGTAAAAGTCGATCAACTCCTCGATAATAATCTCAAAACCGAAATCGGCAACCTGTATGTTTGCGACTGCTCGGTCATTCCGGAGGCATGGGGACTACCGCCAACATTTACTATTCTTGCCCTGGGGAAACGCCTGGCAAAACATCTGAGTGGAGAATTGCGAGACATTGATGAGACCGGAGAGCGAACCGGGCCCCCTTTAAAAATTAAACACTAGCGACCTATGTGGTTATGCAGGGTTGTGGGAATCAGCCGAAAGAGGTGAACGTGGCTAACCGCACAGGTTGAATCATAGGAGGAATTCATAAATGAAACAGTCGACTCCTGATAAGAGGCCCTTTGATGCGGTTGAAAAGGACTTGCACACATTGTCGTCTTTCATTCAAGATATGTTACAAACCCTGGAAGCTCGACAGGTTTTGGGATTTTTAATCCCAGAGGCTTTACAGACCTGGGCAGGCAACAATTGGTTGAAACGGATGATTGCACGCCCGGTGGGGGCAGTCATCAGTAATGGATTTTGTCCTGAACAGAATGGGCATTATCCTTCGCTGGCCGAAGACCCACACATTGTTCAGCAGATGGGAAAAGCTGTACCGGCGCTGCTTGCTGTTTGTTTTCAAGCGGTTCACTCAATGGGCGACACCGTTGATATCCTGACCGTCGAGGAAAAGAAGAAGCTGCTGGGGGATGTGATTTCAGGTATCAGTGGTGGTCATAGCGGTAAAGCGGTTACCGTTCTGACTCGCATTCTAAACGAGATTCATGAAAAAGATCCTGAATTTCTGACCCACACTGTAGAGCCGGGATTCAGAAAATGGATCGAGGATACGGATTTCGGTGAGTTACGGGATTTTATGGATCATTCCGCCGATGGTCTGTCAGCTTTGGCTGAAATGGTCAACGATGTGATGTGGCAGTACCCGGCCAAACTTGTGCTGACCCTCTCCTTTCTCCCTGATATCTTCAATGTGTTGCTGATCACTGC
>JAXHSZ010000337.1:0-4659 GCA_034190725.1 Thermodesulfobacteriota bacterium | reverse complement strand
GGATCAAGTTTTACACGTCAGCAACCATTGAACAATCTCATGAGGGGGAGTTTGAGTTGTTTGGCCGGTGTCCTTGGCGGTGCCATGGGCATCCAAGTCCCATCATATGATGAGGCATGGGCAACTCCCTCGGAAGATGCAGCAACACTTGCCGTCAGGACGCAGCAGATCGTAAGGTACGAGTCAGGTGTGCCAAGAGTGGTTGATCCCATGGCAGGTTCGTACTATGTGGAGTCATTGACCCATGAAATGGTTCAAATGATTGAAGCGGAGGTGGACAAGATTGAAAAGTTGGGTGGCTGGTTGGAAGCAATGAGGACAGGTTGGGTGAAGAATGAACTGGAAAAGAGTCAGATAGCGCGACAAGGGAAGATAGAGAGTGGGGAGAGGCCGGTTATCGGTGTGAACCGTTTCACTATTCCGCCTGAGGAAGATTTCAAACCAGAAAGGTATGCACCTGATGCAGCGAAAGACGTTGACCCTTATCTCGCAGAATATTTAGAATGGAGAGACAAAAAGAGAAACAAAGAAGAAGTGAAACGGACGTTGGAGAACTTGTACAACAAGGCGGAGAAAACCAATGCTAATTTAGTTCCCTCCGTGTTTGAAGCCCTGGAAGCCGACGCCACTTTTGCTGAGATAAGAGGGGTGTTAAGAATGGTTGATGGTTTGGAATATGATTGGGCCGGTGAGAGAGAGTATCCTTTTTAGTATTATTTCAGTACTATGAAATAGAAAGCGATCAGCAAGCTTCAACGGCAATCAAATTTTAATTCGTGTAAAACTCGCATCCAAGTGAGCGTAAAGAAAGAACAGCATATCACCATTCAATTCACTCTCTCAATTATGAACTATTTCAGACATAAAAATGTAAGGCTGTTTCCTGTTCTTTCTTAACGCTCACTGAGACGCTCAGACATTACACGCATTAAAATTTGACCGCCGTTGAAGCGACTCTTTTCAAAAAGCTAGACTTTTACCATTTTTGATTGTTGATAAGGGGGGCAAAGAGCATGAGCAACCAAAAGATAAAGGTAATAACAGGGAAGATTGGTACTGACGGCCATTATCGGGGGATTGAGGCGGTAACCAGAGCATTGCGCGATGCTGGGATGGAGGTTGTATATTTAGGTGCAGGCAGGCGAGTGGAAGAAGTGATACAGGCAGTGATGCAAGAGGATGCCGATGTTTTGGGACTCAGCTTTCTGTGTGGTGGTCATATTCAAAGCATGCGAAGAGTGATGGCTCGGGTAAAGGAAGAAAATCTGGAGCATGTTCTGGTCTTTGTGGGTGGAATTATTTATGACGATGAAATTCCGGAGATGAAGGAATTAGGTGTTACAGAGGTGTTTTTGCCCGGGACTCCTTTGGCACATATCGTTGATTATGTGTCAGGAGAGGTTGAGAAACGCAAGAAAAACAAGGCATAGCAATACAGATATTCGTCAAAAACCATTCAAATCATAATAATAATCGGCCGAATGTAGGTGCTGAAAGAGTAATCCTGATGGCAGCCTTAGGAACTGCACCAGTTGCCATTCAACGCCTTGAAAGGTCAATCCCCTCTTTTTCATTCACACGCATCAGGATCATTCCGCCGATGATGAAAAAAATCAGAATAATCGACATGCCCACCCGCTGAGATTGGAAGAGTTCTGTGAGGATACCAAGGAGGAGTGGTCCGAGAAAGGCCGTGGCCTTGCCTGAAAAGGCAAAGAAGCCATAAAATTCATTTTCCTTTTCCTGTGGGATGAAACGTCCGAGGAGTGAGCGACTTGCAGATTGGTTCGGTCCTGCGAAGAAGCCGACCAGGATGCCGGCCACCCAGAACATGGTTTTGCTGAAAGCCAGTACACCGATCAAGCAACCCATCGACAGACCAAACACGCTGATAATTATGGTCTTTTTCCCTCCCAAAAAATCATCGATAAATCCCATTGCAAAGGCACCTAATCCGGCTGTAACGTTCAGAACAATACCAAAGATAATGATCTCTTTCACGGAAAAACCAAACGTGCCGGCAGCATAAATCCCGCCGAACGCAAAGATCGTAATCAGGCCGTCGTTATAAAAAAGCCTGGCAATGAGAAGACGGATGATTTGGCGGTACCGCTGGATTTCCTGAAAGGTTGTTTTAAGCTGTATGAGACTTGAGGCAAAAAGCTGCTTATTTAAGACCGAGGCCCGGTCAGTGTTCTCTTTGACAAAAAGAAAAATCGGAATACTGAAAAGGGCAAACCAAGAAGCCACAAGGAGATTTGTGGCACGTATGTTTTGGCCGGCTTCTTTTGAAAAACCGAACCATGGTTGTTCAGGGTTGACGAATCCAAAGAGGGCGATGAACATGCAGAGCAGTCCGCCTCCATACCCCATGGCCCAACCATACGCCGAAACACGTCCTATCCTGTCTTGCGGGGTAATTTCAGGAAGAAAAGCATTGTAAAAGACACATCCCATCTCAAAAGAGAGGTTCGCCACGATAAACCATGTGAGCGCCAGTGTGGTCTGCCCGGGCATTACAAAGTAAAGGGCGGTGGTTGTGATCACGCAGAGTATCGTGGCAAGCAGAAGCAAGAATTTTCGATACCCTCCTCTGTCAGCCAAAGCACCCATTATCGGGGAAAGGAGTGCAACTATTATTGCTGTGATGGTTATCCCCCGTGACCACAAAGTGGTACCAATAATCTCGTTTTCTGCAATTGCTTTAGTGAAGTAGGTCGCATAGATAAAAGTGACCACCAAAGTGGTAAAGGAAGAATTGGCAAAGTCATACAAACACCAGGCAAAAATGGAGCGGCTTTCCGATGAGGACTTGTTCATTGTATTCATCCGTACAGTTTAAACCTCAAGGCATTTATAGACATTTCCAGTCCAGTCGCCTTTAGAGTATTGGGTTGAAGTGGGCTGGCGTTACTCTAGCAATCTCCCTCTGTTTTGTAAAGGAGTATCTTGTGATACCGGATATTCGGTAAAGGACAATGGAATGAGCAGTTTTATCGGGAATGCAAGTGTAAAGTCTACCAGAGGTCATAGACTTCGGAAATATCTTTGGCGTTAGCGAAGTCCTTGGCAAAGCCTGTCTGGTCTTTATGGGCGGTATACTGGGTGAGACGGACAGAGATTGCGGAAAAGAGCCATTTATGGATGGAAACTCGTTGATTTAGCTTGTCACTCATATCTTATTGTGTTACAAGAAAAAATCAATGACAGACCGTAAATGTAAAAATGATTGCCATTGTGCATTGCAAGGAGTCTATTCAGGCATCCCGGGGGGAGGAAGAAATGATCCGATTGAGTGAAGAGCAAATGATGGTTCGTGACATGGTATCCAGACTGGCAAAGGAGAGAATACGTCCAATCGCCATTGAAGCGGAAAAAAAGCACAGATTTAACCCGGAGTTGTTGAAAATTTTCCACGAAAACGGCCTCTTAGGACTGTGCCTTCCTGTTGAGTTAGGCGGGGGAAATGCGGATTTGACAACGTGCTGTTTGACTGTGGAAGAACTGTCCTATGTGGACGGATCAGTAGGCTGTAGCTATGCAACACACACAACAGGTGTTCATTTTATTGTTGAGGCTGCTTCCCAAGACCAAAAGGAGAGGTATTACCGGAAGATTTCTGAACAAGGAGCATACTTTGGTGTGGCCTTTACTGAACTGAATGCAGGTTCTGATGCTGCTTCCATTAGAACCAGAGCCATACGAGCAGGTGAGAAATACATCATAAACGGAAATAAAATCTTCATCGGAAATGCCGGGGTTGCTCATGTCTTTATGGTCTTTGTGGTCACGGAGCCGGGAAAGCGTGACAAAGGGATCAGTACCTTTATCGTGGACAGGGATATTCCCGGACTCAGTTTCGGTAAAGAAGAAGAAAAGATGGCTGTTGTGGGATCATCAATGAGAGAACTCATCTTCGATAATGCTGAGGTACAGGCAGAAAACCTTCTGGGCTCCGAAGGGGAAGGGTTCACAATCGCCATGAATGAGTTTAACAAGAGTCGATTGCTTGTGGCTGCCATGGCAGTGGGTCTTGCCAGAAGTGCATTGGATGAAGCGGTAACATATGCCAAACAAAGACAACAGTTTGGGAAGAGTATATCTGAATTCCAGGGGATTCAGTTCATGATTGCCGACATGGCAATGAATATAGAAGCGGCAAAAAGATTGGCATACACCACGAGTCAGTATATAGATGAGAGTGGAGTGACAAAGGAACTGGCTGCTTTTTCTTCCATGTCAAAGTGCTTTGCGTCAGACATGGCCATGAGGGTCACTACTGATGCCGTACAGATACTCGGTGGGTACGGAATAATGAAGGAGTATTCCGTAGAAAGGATGATGAGAGACGCCAAGACCACTCAAATAATCGAGGGGACAAATGAAATACAACGAATTATAATTGCGAGAAGCGCATTAAGAGGGTAAATGGAAACCGGTTATATGTTGTATTACTGTTGTTTTGTGTGGTGATAATTTGCAATCACGGAGACTCCGATCTTGGTTTCGGGTGCCAGGTTTCAGGTGTCAGAAGAGAGAACGACTAGAAATACACTCTTCGCTCAAGCAGCATAGTTTTTTTCAACCTCAAGGTTCTCTCCATACACACAGCTCTGAGTTGTCACTGGTTTTTTTCTTGAACCTGAAACCAGACATCTG
>JAXHSZ010000336.1:0-10323 GCA_034190725.1 Thermodesulfobacteriota bacterium | reverse complement strand
CAAATATTTTATGGGTAACCTTTTCTATTAAAGTTTGATTTTTCTATCATATTTCATTCATCATTGAAAGGAAATTTTGCCTTGTTATCATACTTTCGTATGTGCAGTGAGGGGTGCCCGATTATAGTGCAGATGGATGGCATTGGCTTTTATCTTATGAAGAAGAAGCAAAGGCAAAAGTGCAAGGAAGCCCCCTGTCATAAAAAGAAGGGTATATCCGAAATAAGACGCAAAATACCCAGCCGAAACCGATGCACTTCCCATACCGACCACAACACAACTTGCCAGAAGAGTATAATGAGTACCTCCTATCCTGGGATCCACCACATCCATCATAAAGGCGAAAAAGGCTGTCGTAACCATGCCCCCAAAGAGGTGTTCCAATGAGTTGAGAATGACAGCCATATTATAGCTGAATTCTCCGGCGGACATTATTCCAAGGGAGATGAGCATGGCCGCTTGGAGTATGGAAAAATAGATAAGGGAACGTAAGCGCCCCACCTGATTCACCAATATTCCCCCTACAGCAGATCCAGCGAAGCTACATACAAGGCCATATGTTCCCACGATGAAACCGATATCCCTGTTGGAGAATCCTTGGTCAACGAGAAAAACTTTGAACATGCAGCCACCGAAAGACTCGCCGAACTTGTAAAAAGTGATGAAAATGAGAAGAACCAATGCGCCTTTGAGGTGTAAAAACTCTCTTAAGTCCTGCAAAATATGAACTTCCGACGTGTTTTCAAACGACTCAACGGATCGAACCCGGGGTTCTTTCATGAAAAGGGGAAGAAGGAGGGCCATCCATACACAAAGACCCATCAACAGAAAAATAAACCTGCTTCCAAGGGTAACGCTGTAAGCAATAAGGATCCCACCTCCCAGGATCATCCCAAGCTTGTAGCCTGCCACTTGTGCACTGTTTCCCAGACCTCTCTCTTCTGGGGTCAATATGTCTACTGCAAAACCATCTACTGCTATATCCTGGGTTGCAGAAAACAGGTTGAGCATGAAGATAAAAAGGACAAACAAATGGAGATGATTCCTGAAGTCAAAAGGAATGCAGAGCATCACTGAAAGTCCCATAAGAAACTGCATTGGAACGATCCAGGTTCTTCGTCTTCCGAACCTGGGTATGTAGTATTTATCTATCAACGGGGACCAAAGAAACTTGAGGCTCCATGGAAGGGCAAGTATGCCAAGCCAACCTATCTCTTCCAGAGAAACTCCCTGTCTGCGAAGAAATATGGGGAGGTAATGGACAAAGAAACCGAATGGAAGTCCCTGAGAGAAATAGAGAACCGTGAGGATGAATAATTTCTTGGGAAGTATGGGCATTACGTGTCCTTTTGAAGGTGGGCCGGATGATCGGCGATCTCTTCCATATATCTTTTAAAGAGTCTTTCATCTATTCTCTTCATTGTATCCCTTATCTCCGTAATGTTTATTCTCTTTGTAAACTTGAGCATTCGATGGTTGTCTGAAAGCACCATGGCCCGATAGAAAAAGGCTGCTTTTGATCTCTCATCTCTCATCTTGGCATAGGTTTGTGCAAGGTTCTCATATTCAGTCATTACAATCTTCAGATCATCAAACGATCGTAACTCCTTTTCACGGAATAGGCCTTCTATCCGAGCATATACAGGGAGCCAGTCGAGCGGCTCATCCACTTGATCCTCAAGCCGTTCTTTCAATACATGAATGTCATGGTCTTGCACCCTCATCAAGTCTATCTGATGAGGGTTGATGGAGAAAGCCTCTCTGTAACATACCCTTGACAAATCCGTTTCTCCGCGCAAATAATAAGAATCACCAAGATAGGCATATGTTCCTGCATTATGTGGATCCTTTAAGATTGTTTCCTGAAAGAGTTTTGTGGCCCTCACAAGTTCCCCCGCAAAAAGATATATCAGACCGATAGGCAATCCACTATTGAAGAATAGGCATCCATCAGGAATGTTGTTTTCCATCTTCTCTATCAATGCTTTGAAATAGGATTTCCTCAGCTTTTGTATTATGGTTTTATTTTCATACTCCATATCTTGGACACGGACCTCAAACCGCTCCCACACGGAATAATGCTCCTCAACACTTTCATGAACAGGAATGTCTTTTCTGATACAAGCCATCTCCTTTATGAAGAAATCTGCTATCTCCATCTCTTGTCTCAAATCAGAAGAACCTGGATAAGTGCTTATACAATCTGTGAATTCTTCCCTGGCTCCATTAAAATCCAGAGCTAAAAGTTTCTCAAATCCTCGATTTATCATAACAGGTCTGTCATCAAAGAGAGAAAGCTGTACCGCCATTCTCACATACCCTCCTTCCTGTTGGTTCACCTTATTTTAATCACTTTTTTCAACAGGCTGTTTTCCGCAATCTCTGCATCAATCTCAAAAGTAAGGGCACATTGCAAAGTGCCCCTTCATACCCTAAGTATTCCTGCAGTTAAAATCTTCATCGTCCTTGATCTTGCAAAAAACATCTCATTTCTGGGTGGACACCAAGTAAATGTATACTCAGTTCAGAATAATAGACCCGTTTTCTCTGGATTCCACGTCCGGAGAGTTTTGCAGATCTTCAGAATCCTTCACATATATATCTTCTTGAACAGAAGTGACTCTCAATCGCCTTTTCAACAGAATCATTCACACGCACATCAATCTCAGTTTCACACCTGCAGGATGCCTCTTTTATGAAAAACGAACGATTATATAGATTTTCAGATATTACATTTCACAAGGCCAGAGGGAGGAATCCGAGTAAGTCGTGCATTGTAATACGTCTTCGAGGATTTCAACCGATAACGCAGTGAAATTTGATATATGAAAATTTAGAGTAGATTTTTTTTGACAAGGAAGTATAGGACACTGTATTATTTAGTGTCCAAATGAAAACTACCTTTTTAGCCAATCTCTACATCAGATAAAAATTTTAATCCTCAAAATATTCAATATATTCCTTCGGTTAAAATTTTGATCTTCCTTGACATTGACGAAAAATCCTGGTTTTCATTCAGACACTATTTGCCAGTTGATATTCCACTTCTACTGTTATAGGCACATTGAGGATACAAGTCCTCTCTTGAAGCAAAAGAAATGTCTTGGTTCTCTCTATCATCCATATCATAAAGCTTTTCTCTGAAATGATCGGCTTTATTTTTTAAACCGCAAAACTGAAGAGGAAATCTTGTATTCAAATGATAATATCCCCATCTTCCCCTTATGTCAAGGAATGAGCCACGTATGGGGATTTTTAAAAAAAGCGTACACGCAAGACGTGAATTATGGCTCAAAATATACACAGAGATTGAACGAAAAGTCTATTACTGGATAAAGAATACAGGATTAGGCACACATGATAATTTGAAGATTTAAAAGCTATCAGCGGTAAGCTTCATCCGTTTTGAAGCAGTATTGAAATCCAAAATTCGAATATCGAAGCACGAAACAAATTCAAATGACATAAATGGAAAATGACTATACCATACTGAACGTGTTTTGAATTTTGGACATTTGATTTTTTAATATTATTTCGGATTTTGCATTTCGATATTCGAATTTACACTACGGTTAATACGTTTCGTTAACATGAGAAATCGCTAAAAAATCTTGCAAAGAACTTTTAATACATCACACTCGGTATATTTCATGGAACATTTAAGGACCAGAATTGTCAAAATAAATGAATGAAAGTGTCAAAAAATCGGCCCATATTCCAAGCAAGGACAGTGACCTGGTCAAAGCGTTTCAGACAGGCGATACAACTGCCTTTGATGCATTAGTCCTGAAGCACAAAGACAAGGTGTTCAATCTGTGTTACTGGTTCCTCGGTGATACGCAAGAAGCAAATGATTCCGCACAGGATGCATTTATTAAAGCTTACAGGTCGCTAAAGAAATTCAGATTTGAGTCGGCTTTTTCAACATGGCTTTATAGAATTGCAGCCAACACATGCAAAAACAGGCTGAAATCATTGGAGTACAAACAAAAGAAAAAGACGGTTTCACTCCACAATCCAGGTGAAGAGGAAGACGCCTATTCAATGATGGAAATCCGTGACGAATCTCCTTCCCCCAGCAATGGGCTTGAAATGAAAGAGAGAACGATCCTTATTCAAAAGGCAATAGGGTCTCTGCCTTCAGACAAGAGAAGCGTCGTTGTCCTTCGTGACATTGAAGGGCTCTCCTATGAGGAAGTCTCAAAGATAACCGGTTTAAATATTGGCACGGTAAAGTCCAAGCTCTCCAGAGCAAGACTGGATCTGAGGGCAAAACTGAGAGGAATCGTATAGATGGAGTGTTCCGGGATAAAGGATCTCTTATCCGAATATATCGACGATGTCTTGGATTCACAAACCAAAGCCGAAATTGACCAGCACCTTTTTACTTGTGAGGCATGCAGTGGAGATCTCGCTTCCATGAAGGCATTAGTGGAAAAACTGCGGTCTCTTGCGCCTGTAAAAGCGCCGGATGATTTCCTTGAAAAACTTCATGAACGAATGGAACCTCGCATGAGCTTTAAAAAGGCAATGAGGATCTTATTCATTCCAGGACGGATAAAAATTCCATTGGAGTTAGCCACTGCCGCTGTGGTGGGCATTTTGATCTTTTCTCTTATCAATATCCAACAATCACAAAAGATGATGTCGAGTATTCAGGAAAGTTCATCCGACGTTGAAATCTCAGAAGACAACTCAATGCACATGGCCGAAACAAAAAAGATAAAAAGAGCATACAAATACGAGTCTGACCTGGAAGAGACAAGGGCGCCGGAGCTGGCAAAGAAAAGAGAAGTCATTCAACTGGCCCTTCTGCTCAAGAAAGACAGAGCCTATATAACCTATCATCCAAAAGAAGATACTGCTGGACTGGGATACTCAGGAAAGGCCGAAAAAAGGGCAAGGATAGCAAGGCAGGCAGTCCCTGGTGATGAGACCAAAGCAGAAACCCTTGAGAAAGAAGATATGTTCGCAGAAAGAGTTACTGAAGAGTCTCCGCAGCTGAAGGGAAAACCAGTTTCACCCACATCCGGTCTTTCCGAGACACTTTCTGAAGTAAAAAACAGAATACATCTTATGGATGGAAAAGTCATATCCATTGAGTATGACAATCAAACCGGACACCCAAAATCCCTCCATGCAGAGATCCCTGCCAAGAACTATCTCTCCTTTATTGACAAACTAAAAAACATTGCAACTTTCCAGATTCCTCCTCCAACGTTACCTACTAGAAGTACGGAACGTATTGAAATCCACATCTCATTCATGCCTTTATAATACCTAAATTGAGTAATTTTTCCGTCATGAGATGTTGTTGGAGCACTCATCCTAGCCCCGGACTCCTGAATGCTGACTTCTTCTACGCAGAAATAGAGTTACTGATTAAATCATTTTACCTGTAATTGAGGTTTTAGACCTGGTCAATGGAAAATAAAATGGCGTAGGAATGAGTTTATGGTTTCAGATTTCAGGAGGATTTTAAAAATGTAGAAAATGTTTGCATTTTTTTTATATTCGCGTATAAATTCATGTATCAATTGTAATCGTGAGTTTGTACCCTTTAGGTGTGGAGGGCAGTTATGAGGGCGTTTTTACTTGATTCCTGTTTAAATTAAAGAAAGAGGTGCCCTTTTTTGTTTTCAGAAGCATCGCCCCATGAGAATAAAGGCAGGCGAAACTGAGTTGACGTTTTGTTTAGTATATGAAATCATTACTTTTGTTGGATTTAAGGTTATCAGCAGTAGTCTATACCTTTCAACTGTAAAGACCCACAAAAAGATATAGTGCTTTCTCCAACCGGTCATATCAGCACTGCCTCCCTGTATCCGTGATTGGCAGTGGAAAGAATATTGTATAAATGTGTAATGGATTGCATACTATAAGAAAGAGTGTACTTAATTTATGTGGGAGTGGCTCGGTTTGTAAGAGGATTTAGCAAGGATAGAAAAACTATAATTCTATTCAATTCAAAGACTTAGGACATTATTCGTATCACTGCTTGATTGTTGGTGGGAATATTATGTAAACTGCTGGTGGAGTAATTTCACTCATCCATTCACATACCATTTTACTAAATCAATCACAACATCTTTATTCACATTTGGTTTCGTGTGCCTGATACTGGTATGGAATTGTTAATTTCAGTGGAAAATAAACCAACAGGTTTGACAGAACAGGATTACCAACAGTGGTGATTCACCTTTTTTCATAAACGGTCTCTCCGGACGACACTGAAGAAAGACGAAAATGCATGTTGGATTTGATCAAGATATTGAAGATGAAACCTGGTAATGGGCAAACCTAAAGAGCCTAACGGTGGGAAATTTTTTTATGGAGGTAAGAGGGAAATGAGTAAAAAATTAATAATCGAATGTGCCACAATATTACTAACCATTATATGTTGTGTTCAACCTGCAATAGCTCTATCTAACGCCAATTTAAATGGCGAATACACAATGTGTCAATACGGCACAGACCCTAATTCTATGACAACCATATCTGATCTGACTTGTGATGGAAACGGATCGGTTGCTTATCAAGAGATTGCGAGTTCATGGGGTCCACCTTATGACTCTGGCACGGGTACATATTCTGTTTCCAGTGACGGATCACTTATATTAGGTTCCGGTACAGGCATAGTCAGTGCTGATGGAAATATCTTTACAATGGTAGATTATGATGCATCTGATAATGCTCTGTTCTTATGGGTTGGGATCAAGAAATCTTCTGGTATGTCCAATGCTATTTTAAATGGTGAATACACAGTGTGTCAATACGGCACAGACCCTAATTCTATGACAACCATATCTGATCTGACTTGTGATGGAAACGGATCGGTTGCTTATCAAGAGATTGCGAGTTCATGGGGTCCACCATACGACTCTGGAACAGGTACTTATTCTGTTTCCAGTGACGGATCACTTATATTAGGTTCCGGTACAGGCATAGTCAGTGCTGATGGAAATATCTTTACAATGGTAGATTATGATGTATCTGATAATGCTCTGTTCTTATGGGTTGGGATCAAGAAATCTTCTGGTATGTCCAATGCTAGTTTAAATGGCGAATACACAATGTGTCAATACGGCACAGACCCTAATTCTATGACAACCATATCTGATCTGACTTGTGATGGAAACGGATCGGTTGCTTATCAAGAGATTGCGAGTTCATGGGGTCCACCTTATGACTCTGGCACGGGTACATATTCTGTTTCCAGTGACGGATCACTTATATTAGGTTCCGGTACAGGCATAGTCAGTGCTGATGGAAATATTTTTACAATGGTAGATTATGATGTATCTGATAATGCTCTGTTCTTATGGGTTGGGATCAAGAAATCTTCTGGTGATGACAACGGTAGCGATGATAGTAGCGAAGGGGATGGCAGTGATGATGACAGCAGTGCCTGCTTCATCTCTACAGGCGCCTTTGGTTCCAAAGTGGAATCCCACATAAAGCCATTACGGGATTTTTGAGACAGTGTAAATAATTGGCAAAGGGGTACAAACTAGAATCTCAAATGCTAAAAAATGACAGGGCCAGAAATCAACATCACCAAACTCTCTTCTTTTGTCATCTCCATATATAGTGTTATGCCATAATGCAGTAAAATACAGACTACTGCTATTAATATATACTTTTAATCTCCTCAAAACGCTTTGATTACATTTACAAATCTTTACTTCAAATAAAGCCGATCGCTAGATCGGTTTTTTTTGATTTCTTATTAACCGCTAGCCTGTAAATACCCTTTACCCACATAATAGAAACAGTGCCCATCCTTCAATAGACAGAGTTCACAATCTTCACAAAGTCTGAGAACTCTTCACCAGCCTTTAACCGAACCAGAGGATTTGAAAGGCATCTTTTTCGGAACCTTTTTCCTTTTGTCTTGTCTAATGGTTCAAAGACATTATAAAAAGGGAAAAGGAGGTAAAAGAAATGAAATTCAAAACAAGGGCATTCGGATCTCTGATCTTTGTTGTGTGTATGCTTTTTGGAAGTGTTGTGTACGCACAACCTGAGAGGAGTAATGACAAAACAGGCTCACCCTATTTCTTTGTAAAAAGCGATGCCCCTGAAACAGATCGATTGCCCCTCAAATCCACATCCGTGAAGGTGGACATCTCAGGTGTGATCGCCGATGTGGTTGTGACTCAGGTCTACACGAACGAAGGAACCAGACCTTTGGAAGCCATCTACATATTTCCGGCATCTACAAGGGCGGCAGTTTACGGAATGACAATGACAATAGGCGAGAGAACCATTACCGCAAAGATCCGTGAACGAGAAGAGGCAAGACGCCAATATGACCAGGCGAAACAGGCGGGGCAGAGTGCCTCCCTTTTAGAACAACACAGACCCAATGTATTTCAGATGAATGTGGCGAACATTCTGCCTGCTGATGTAATACGAGTTGAACTCAGATATACAGAGTTACTTGTTCCCACTGATTCTGTCTACGAGTTTGTCTATCCTACGGTCGTAGGGCCACGATATACTGACCATAAGAACTCAGAAGAAGGGTCTTCCGAAACGTGGATAGGGAATCCTTATCTCCGTCAGGGAGAACCTCCCACGTATACTTTTGGTATGGAAGTCAACCTGTCGACAGGTCTCCCCATTAAAGATCTCGTTTGTACGTCTCATCACACGGACATTAACTATCATGGTAAATCCACTGCAGCTGTGACACTCAAACCATCGGAAAAGTATGGGGGTAACCGAGATTTCATTTTGAAATACCGGCTAGCCGGAGGGAAGATCGAATCAGGCCTCCTTCTTTTTGAAGGACAGGATGAAAATTTCTTTCTGTTAATGATGCAACCGCCCAAGCGAGTGCGTAACGTCCATATTCCAGCACGGGAATACATATTCATCGTAGACGTATCAGGCTCCATGCACGGCTTCCCACTTGATATCTCCAAGAAGCTCCTCAAAGACCTTATCAGCAATCTTCGGCCAACTGACAGGTTTAATGTACTGCTCTTTGCCGGAGGGTCTTCAGTAATGTCGAATGTGTCATTGCCTGCCACAGGGAACAACATCTCCAAGGCCATAAACACAATCGAACGTCAGCGAGGGGGAGGCGGTACGAGATTGTTACCGGCCCTTCAAAGGGCTCTTGCCCTGCCGAAAGCCGAAGGATTCTCACGAACCATTGTCATCGTTACAGACGGCTATGTCTCTGTTGAGGAGGAGGCCTTTGATTTGATCCGCAACAATCTCGGAAATGCCAATATGTTTCCCTTCGGAATCGGGTCAAGTGTAAATCGCTACATCATCGAGGGGATGGCACGGGTTGGAATGGGAGAGCCTTTTGTTATAACGAAGCCCGGAGAGGCATCGAAAAAGGCAGAGAAGTTTCGATCCCTTATTCAGTCACCGGTTCTTACGGGAATAAAGATTGATTTCAATGAATTCAACGCATATGACGTGGAGCCACCCAGTATCCCCGATGTACTGGCCGACCGTCCTGTTATTGTATTTGGTAAATATCGCGGGAAATTAAAAGGTACAATCCATTTAAGAGGAATTAGCGGAGATCAGCCATATACAGAGAAGATTGATATGGGTAATGTTAAACCCTCGAAAACCAATTCGGCTCTGCGCTATCTCTGGGCACGACACAGGATCGCCCTCCTTGCCGATTATAACAGGTTGAATCAGCAGGATGAGCGTGTTCAGGAAGTCACTCAACTGGGTCTGACCTATAACCTCTTGACGGCATACACTTCTTTTGTGGCTATTGACACTCAGATCCGACTGAAGAATGGTCAAGCTGTAACCGTGAAACAGCCCCTTCCGTTGCCTCAGGGTGTTTCAAATTATGCGGTCGGCAATAGGGGCTATGTAAAAAGGGGAATGTCCCTTTCCGCTCCCTTGTGCGGCGCTTTACCCACAGAAAGCAGAGTGAAAGAAGAGAGTGTTGAACCTGAGAAGAAAGATCATTCAGCCTCCGGGCAGACAATCGGCAAAACAATCTCTGATAAGGACCATATTCAACTTGGAAAGATAATGGTTTCAGATGGACTTCTAAAGAATTCAATTCGAAAAGTGATTGAGAGCACTATCCCCTCCATCAACAGATGCTATAGTCAGAAACCAGGAGTACAATCAGAATTCAAGGGCGAGATTGTCATTACACTGGTTATAGATCCAAAGGGCCGGGTGTTAAAAGTGAGTGCGGAAAAATCACCAAATAAGACGAAGATTGCAAAAAAATGCATTCTTCAAACCTTTAAAAAACTTCGTTTCCCGGCCTCAAGAGATACCGGGAATGGAGTGGTTACTGTAACGTTTATCCTGATGTGACCTTTT
>JAXHSZ010000335.1:0-5112 GCA_034190725.1 Thermodesulfobacteriota bacterium | reverse complement strand
CGCAAAGTCCTCGACGTAACACTATTACGCCTGCGGCTTTGCTCAATCAGATCGTCTAAAGTCGACCTCAATCTGGGCACGAATTCCAATGACTTATTTATTTCCGATTCCTAGGGTCAGATTCATTCAATCAGAAAACGCAAAACAGGAGATAATATTCTACTCTTTTTCCCTACTTGAAATGGAGAACTTTTCCAATATTGTAGATATAGTTACATTGAAAAAGCTCTCACCGTAAATGACAGGTTGCTCATTGATAAAAAAACATTGAAACAGAAGCAACTCTACATACTGTGTTCTCATTGATAATATACAGTTTAGACCCTATTTACAAATCAGAAGCATTTTTTTAAAATTGGAGTATGTCTTACCAATGATTACCCATCCATAAATAGCTGTTTTCCACAATCTCTGCGTCAGACTCAGATTTTAATCCTCAAAACACACAGTGATCTATTCGGTTAAAATCTCAATCTTCCTTGACTTTGCATAGAATATCTCGTTTCTGAATGGCCATCATTCAACACCTTTGAGAACTTTTCCTTTATAATTGCATGATTTCTGTGCCAGAGATAGATGAATTATAATATGTATTGTTGAAGATGCAGATGTGTTAATGAACATTCTCTGATTTTCAGTTTGTGACCTTCTCTCATTATTTTTGATAAGCACGGGATATGGATAAATCTTTCTGAGCAGTTGGAAAGCTTTTAAACGGTAAGGCAGACCTCATAAATCATTTCTAAAAAAACACAAACCTTTAATTCACCCGCTTTTCCAAATCTGACTTTTTAAAAATCTTATATGGCAAGCTGGATGCTAGAAGATGACAATTTTATTCTTCAAAGATTCGGAGTCATCAAAAGCGAAGTACTTCTTCCATAATGGAGTTCAGCAAAGCTGATACCCGGTTCATAGAATGTACGTCCATTTTCATCTGTGCAAATGGCAATGGAGGAATTTATGAGAAAACGGATGAAAATTTCTTCGAGGATAGTAGATATTTTTACTTTTAAGGTAAACGAAGTAGAGGCAACCATAGGAGGAAGAAGTGATTACGAGAAGAGATACTTTACAATTATAGCCACATTTTTTGAGAAGCTCTTTACAAAGACTGTTTTTAAAAGAACACTTTTCTTTGTGATATCTGACTTCATGATCTTTAGTACATCTCTTTACTCAGCATTCCATCTCCGCTTTGATGGGGTGATCTCTGATGGCTATATGGATCGATTTCATATGTATCTTCTCCTCTTTGTCGGCATAAAGATGGTGGGCTTCTCTTTCTTTCAGATTTACCGATTTACCTGGTCCTACGTAGGTCTTTATGAGCTTATGAAACTGTTTATGGTTCAAACTTTAAGCTCTGTAATCATATCAGCTTCCATCTTGTTTCTCGCTCAGGGTGATACTTTTCAAGGCTTTCCACGATCAATCCTATTCATTGATTATACTTTATCTGTAATTATGGTCGGAGGTCTCAGGATATTTAAAAGGGCTTACCTGGAGATGAAAAAAAATCCTGGTGTGAAGAAGAAAAATACATTGATTATTGGGGCTGGAAATGCGGGTGAACAGTTAGTGAGAGACATGAAAAGGGCAAAGGACACACCCTATTTACCGGTGGCCTTTATAGATGATGATTCTGCGAAAAGAAAGGTATCCATACACGGTGTGAGCGTGCTGGGGGGACGATGGGATATTCTAAGAGTATCAAAGAAGCTGGATGTTCAATTGGCAGTGATTGCCATGCCGTCAGTCCCCACAAAGGAGATCAGGGATATAGTCTCTTGCGTTCAACAAGCAGGAATAAAAGAGATACATATATTGCCTGGTACAAAGGAGATTATATCGCGGAATATCAGCATACTGGATATTAAAAAGATCGATCTGGAAGACCTATTAGGTCGACAACCCGCGCAGATAAAATTCTCTCAAGTGCAGGCGAGTTTAGAGGGAAAAAGAGTGCTCGTGACAGGAGCCGGAGGTTCCATCGGTTCTGAGCTTGTAAGACAGATATCTCAGCTTAACCCACAAACTCTCCTGCTTTTAGACATTGACGAGACATCTCTCTTTCACATGAACCATGAGATTGCTGAACTTCATCCAGTTCTCTCGATCCATCCCGTACTTGGGGATATTTTGGATAAAGAGAAGATGACCTATATTTTCAAAACACATGCACCTCAGGTCGTATTTCATGCTGCAGCCTATAAGCATGTCCCTATTATGGAGAATTATCCGGAGGAGGCAATACGAGTGAATGTCCTTGGCACGCAACTACTCGCCGAACTCTCCTGTAAATTTGGGGTGAATAGATTTATATTTATATCAACGGACAAAGTAGTCAATCCCACCAGTGTTATGGGAGCAAGTAAGCGGTTGGCTGAGATGGTGATAACATGTTTGAATAGTCATCAAGCAACCCAGTTCATGGCAGTCCGTTTTGGGAATGTTTTGGGAAGTAGAGGCAGTGCCATTCCCCTCTTTCAGGAACAGATCAAGCGCGGAAGACCAATAACCATTACTCACCCGGATATGAAACGCTATTTTATGACAATACCGGAAGCGGTTCTTCTTGTTTTACAGGCGGGAGCTATGGGAAAGGGAGGCGATGTTTTTGTCTTGGACATGGGCGATCCGGTCAAGATATATGATGTGGCTTGTCAACTCATAAGACTTTCCGGATTGGAACCGAACAAGGATATTCCAATCCTCTTTACAGGGATAAGGCCCGGGGAGAAGTTGTTTGAGGAACTGTTGACCAAAGAGGAAAGAGTTGAACCTACAACTCATCCAAAGATATTCAGATGCAATAGTGAAGAAGTCTTTTCTCAAGAAATTCTATCAAGAAAAATTGATGAGTTGAAAATCTATTCCAAATCGCATGATTCCTCTGGAATAATCAGTGTCTTACAAGACATAATTCCCACATATAACCCAAATCGTTTTGAAGAACCCCCTTCATCACTCAACGTGCAACAAGTATGATAAAATGTTATCGGATTAATACATTGTCTATCGTGAAAGATGCATTCTGATAAATTCATTGATTGTAAAGAGATACTCCGTTTTCGCTCTCTTGTAGTCACTTTTTTTTGTAGGGTATACAAAGGGTCTGCCACTCAATAAATATCATTTCAGTGCACTATATCCTCAGTCCATCCTTACACTGTACTCAAACACAAAATCTTTGAAATAGGATCAGCATTTCTTTCGGTTTTTTATTTTCAGATCGAACATATCTCACCTCAATCTGACTCCATATGCAATACTTATTTAATGATATACTTATCTCATACAGGATTACGGAGCACTTCTTTCAAAGAAAGTGCTTTTTTTTGGATGGAACAGAATGAGACCTTAAAGAAGGTATGAGTAGAAACTGTGAACTATTTATTTTTTATTGACAAAACAGATTTTGGATTGTTATTATTATTTTATGGGTATATCAATGTGGCAGATAGTCAAAGGGTGAGATAAAGAGGGTATTATTGCAGACAAAGCAATGGAAAAATGTCTGAAATTTCCAAATGATCGCAGAGTTTTTTCCCCTCTCTATCATTCAGATGTTTTGATAAACGTCCAACATTCTCTTCTGATAGAGATTTTCAACACTTCGCAACAAGAGAATCATACAGAACGTAACTGGTGTCTATCCAGAAAATAAGTTTTTTTTGGTCAAGTCTGTCTGTACGTTGGACACAGACAAGGAAGACAAAGATTTTAACCACAAAAATATATTGGGTAATGAGATGCATATTACACTGTGCTCATTCATCTGAGTCTGATGAAGAGATTTCGCGAATGGTCATTTTTATGGATAGACATGAGCTGTCAGTCGGAGCATCTCATTGGTCGAACAGATGCCGGATGTTTGGCCCTGTACTCAGGATGTATCAATCCTGATTACACATATTATAGTTTCCATATATCAGATTTTGCGGCCTTATCAGTCGGAATACTAGACTACATCCTATAAATATATGATTTACTCGAAATTTTCCCGCCGGCCTTACTATATATTATATCTGTACATCTATTCATACTGCCCCAATGCAGGTTTTTTAGTTAAAAATTTGCTGCTACCATAATAATCAGTTATTAGCCATCAACTTACAACATCCTCTGACGAAGTCACTCAGTGAATAGGTAAAGGCTTTGGTTTGAATAGAGTTGAGCAAAAATTGAAAAATGCACACAGATAATACACGACTTGAGCACGGAAGTACCATCTTAGAATTCAACAGGAGCACATATGAAAAATGTTCTGGTTATTGCTGTCTTTTTTTCCTTTGTATCAGTAAGTTACGGTTTTGTTTCGGTAAATGTTCCTCTTGACCACTGGAGTTATGCAGCACTGGATAAACTGGTCAGTATTGGATTCATCGACAGTTCACTTTTGGGAACAAAGCCTTTCTCTCGGGTGGAGATGGCCAGACTGATAGAAGAGGCGCTGGAAAAAAGACAAGAATCTGAAGAAACAAAAAGAGTTGTTCTTTCTTTACTGAAGAGACTTAAGAGAGAATTCAAAGAAGAATTGATTATATTAGGCACCCTCGATGGTTTTTCAGCGAGAAGTTTTATAAAACCAGTTGAAGATATATACTTCAAATGTATTTATGGAGATGAGGAACCAGACCTGGAGAACCAAAGAGGGGACATATTTGCAGAAGGTTCCAACTACCGATTTGGTTTCTCCTCACGAATGAAATTCTGGAATCATATTGCATTCAGTTTTCATCCTGAACTGAAGTATCAAAAGGAAGAAGAGGATTGGGAAAAGAAAGGGGAACTCATTGAAGGGTATGGAAAACTCGATGTTTTCAATTTAGAGATTGAGGTGGGAAGAGATTCCCTATGGTGGGGCCCTGGATATTATGGATCCATGTTGATGAGTAATAATGCCGAACCTTTCGATCTAGTCAAGATATCTAATTCTCGTCCTATCCTGCTGCCCTGGTTTTTCAGGTACATGGGGCCTTTTAAAGCAACATGGTTCTTAACCGAACTCGAAGATGAGAGGGAAATACACGAGCCGAACCTCACCGGGTTCAGATTAAATTTCAAACCTCATCCCTCATTGGAGCTAGGACTTTCAAGAACGATTAT
>JAXHSZ010000334.1:0-3901 GCA_034190725.1 Thermodesulfobacteriota bacterium | reverse complement strand
TGAGGAAGAAGGTGCTGGGGATATTGAAAGCAGGTATTCATGGGAGTTAGAGCGGGCCAAAAGGATATTCAGCTATGCGACACCGTATAGTCTGACACTCTTTGATGAGCCCTGTTCAGGCACGGCTTATGAAGAAGGGGCTGAGCAAACCCGTACATTCATAAAGATATCACAACAAATCGGTATGACCACATACCTTTCAACCCATATGCACAAGATAGCAAAGGAGGTGGAGAAAAATAAAGAAGTCTATCCCAATTGCGAAAATCTGCATGTGGTCACTGAGCAGACGAGTCATGGTCCGCGCTATACCTATAAAGTGAAGCCAGGCAGAGCCACCCACAGCGGAGCAGCTCAATTAGCTGAAGCAAAAGGGTGTGATGAGGTATCTTTACAAAAGTTACTTGAGGGAAGAATACTGACGAATTCCTTACCTGTAGATGTTCAGAAGAAGTGATGTTCCTGAAATGAAGTTACATGGAGATAACCGTTTTGAGTGGAAAGTCAGGGCCGAGTATCGAAGATACACTAAGGAATTGTCGAAAAGGGTCGCTGTCCTTTTTTTGTATGAGAGTTTCCTTTTTGGACACAAATTATCAAAATCTGTAAGAGTTAAGATTTTGAAAAGAATCACATAGGCGGCAATCAAATTTTAATGCATAAAAACCCGCATCCATGTGGGCGGATGGAAAGGACAGTATCTCTATTCCGAAATATAAATATCTCAAAGAAATGACAAGGGGGTCAAGATGAGCAAAACAAAAACAAGAGAAGCCCGAAGCGGATCAGGCATTCCTCTCAAGACAGTCTATACCTCTGAAGATAGAGTGGATTTTGATGAGGCTCGAGATTTGGGCTTGCCCGGAAAAGAGCCTTATACCAGAGGGATATACGAGAATATGTACAGGGGGAGATTGTGGACAATCAGGCAATTTTCCGGTTTCGGTACTCCCGAAGAAACCAACGAGAGGTACAAATACAAATACGAAAACGGAGAAACGGGATTCAGCATTTCCGTTGACTCCGTTACGGAAAACGGCCTTGATCCTGATGATCCTCGTGCCCTGGACGAAGTGGGTCAAAGTGGAGTCTCCATAAGCTCATTGGCGGATATGGAGACCTTGTTTGACGGGTTGCCCATAGATAAGGTAAGTACGGCGGTGATTACCAGCCAATGGACCTCTCCTGCCCTTGCGGCCATGTACTTTGCCATGGCGGAAAAAAAGGGCGTAAGTTTAAAAGATGTAGACGGCACAAGCCAGAATGATCCGTATGTGTTTACTCTTTGCTGTAATCTCATTGACTGTGTAACTCCACCTCATCTATTGAGGCTGAGTGTGGACTTGATCGAATGGTGTACCCTGAACGTGCCCCACTGGCATCCGGTAAGCTTTGCCTCTTATAATTATAGAGAAAACGGGTGTAATGCCTATCAAGAGCTCGGTACTGTATTCGCCAATGCAGTAGGCTACATCGATGAGGAACTGAAAAGAAACAGGCTCAAAATCGACGATTTCGCCCCGGGATTAAGCTTTCATCTTGCAGCACACAATGATTTTTTTGAAGAAATAGCCAAGTTCAGGGCCGCCAGGAGAATGTGGTATAAGCTTTTGAAGGAGCGTTACGGCGCCCAAGATCCTCGCAGCCTGGTTTTTCGATTCCACGTCCAGACGTCGGGTTCGACGAATATCTATCAGCAGATTCTGAACAACACAGTGAGGATTTCTTACCAGGTAATGGCTGCGGCATTGGGGGGAGCTCAGTCCATACATGCGACTTCTTATGATGAGCCTCTCTGTCTCCCAACGGATCAAAGTATATTGCTTTCCATACGGACACAACAGATTGCTCAACATGAGACCAATATCACAAATGTTGTTGATCCGTTAGGCGGGTCCTATTATATCGAATGGCTCACTGATGAGATGGAAAAGAGGGCCTGGGAGTATTTTCAGAAGATAGAAGACAGGGGCGGTCTGCTTGCAGTATGGCAATCGGGATGGATGCATAAAGAAGCTGCTCTGGCAATGGAAGAACGGCAGCGGGAAATAGACAGTGGGGAAACAAAGATAATAGGTCTTAACTCTTTTGAGATGGATGAAGAGCCTTATCAAGTCCCGGTTTTCCGGCCCAATCCTCAATCTACGGAAATTGAGGCGGATAAGATAAGAAAGTTAAGGCAGAGCAGAGATAATCAGAAAGTGAATGGATGTCTTGAAAAATTGCGAGAAGTGAGTCAGACCGATGAAAACATAATGCCTGCATTGATGGAAGCTGTAAAAGCATATGCCACCCTCGGTGAGATTCAGGATGTATGGCGCGGTATCTGGCCTAAGTGGAAGGCACCTATTCAATACTAACAGCCATAAGGGGGAGAGTCAATGGAGAGAAGAACCAGGGTATTGATGGCTAAACCGGGAATCGACGGACACTGGAGGGGAGCGAAGATAGTCACTACAGCCTTGCGAAATGCCGGGATGGAGGTCATTTTTATCGGGAATATCAGTCCAGAGTCAATTGCAAAAGTAGCAGTTCAGGAAGATGTTGATGTGATAGGTCTCAGTATACTGGCGGCAGGTCATATGAGAATTATTCAAAGAGTAATTCAATCACTTCACGAAGAGAATGTGAAAGACATTGTCGTTATGGTGGGAGGGACCATTCCCCAGGAGGATATTCCCCGTCTCAAAGAATTGGGAGTTCACGGGGTCTTCCCGCCGGGAAGTAAGACAGAGAGGATAGTACGGTTTGTGGAAGAACAAATAAGCCGGAAAAAAAGAGGAAATGAGACCTAACGAGTCTCAACCCACTCATAAGTGCATATGTCCTTATTTCAAATTGTCGTTTTTCACTGCACATATTTATGAAGCAAGGCACTTGATAACAATAGCCGAAGTGAGTAAAATCTCATCTTATAAGAAGAGAGGATAATGGGTTGACATACATCTTTATTCATTTGAATTCTGGTTTGAAAGTTCCGGGTTGCTTTTTGGAAAGGGAATCTTTTTTCTTTGAGTGAATTGGTAAAAGAGGATTAAAAAATGGATACAGTTGAACAGTTAAGACTGTTTTTTGAACCGAGAAGTGTCGCGCTGGTGGGCGTTTCTTCCCGTACCGGTGTCTATTCCTTTAACATCCTTGAGAATATACTCGACCTTGGATACAAGGGAGAAGTATACCCGGTGAACCCGCGTTCAAAAGAAATACTGGGGAAAAAGACCTCTCCCTGTATCAGTGAGATTGGCACAGACGTAGACCTTGCAGTGATATCAACCCCCAGGTCTCAACTTCCAGGTATTATAAAAGAATGTATACGATGTGGAATAAAGGCCGTCATCGTTGTAGGCCAGGGTTTTGCAGATGCCAGGGACGAAGAAGGCAAGCGATTGCAAAGAGAAATCGAAGGGATGATCAGGGGCACTGAGACCAGGGTTGTGGGGCCAAACACAATAGGTGTATCCAATCCCTTTATTGATTTCAGCACATCATTTGTGAAACAGCCGGAGATGAAGAGACTCCCAATAGGAATCATAAGCCAGACAGGCATGTTTTCCGGCAGTTTCCCTGATTTGAATATACTGGGCAAAGGCATAGATCTAGGCAATGCCTGTGACATTGATTTTTCAGATTGCCTTGAATATTTTGAGAACGATCAGGACACAAAGATACTGTTCCTCCATATAGAAGGGATAAAGGACGGCAGAAGATTCATGGAAGTGGCAAGGCGTGTTGCCAAAAAAAAGCCGATATTGGCCTTGAAAACAGGGGTTTCTCCAAGTTCAGCTCAGGTGGCCCAATCTCACACCGGCTCTATAATAGGAAATAATGAAGTATGGGATGCTGTTTTTGAACAGAGTGGGATCATCAGGGTAAATGATTTTGATGAGATAGGTGATCTCGT
>JAXHSZ010000333.1:0-11171 GCA_034190725.1 Thermodesulfobacteriota bacterium | reverse complement strand
CCTAAAACAGCTGCAGCAGCACAGAACTGCATACTCATCAACGCTTGAAATTGGGTTTCAAATGGGCCTTCGAAATCAAGTCCTGCATATGCCGTAGCTCCTTTTCCAACCCTCTCAACAATCTTTTTTATATCATCGGGTTTTAATTTGTGTTTGGCCAGAGGTTCTGCTATCTGTATGGGCCTTTGATTGGCACCGCAAACAGGGAAGGCCTTTATACGCATTCTGGAAATAACATACTCTTGACCGAGGTTTTCAATGGCCTGTTCCATCTTTTCTGTACTTCCACCCCAGCATTTAAAGAAACCGTCTCTTCCTTCCAGTGCTTGAGGAGATGCAGTGGCACCTGCCTTGGCAAGGATGGCTGAAAGAACACCCACACGAGCACTCATGCCGGCCTGGAACACTGCTTCCATAGTACCGCTCCACCACACCTCATTGGGTGTGCCCGGAGTCAGGCTGGATGCATAGCCTATTGCGTTGACCAACTGCTCCTCATTGAGTCTCATAAGCTTACCGGCAGTTGATGCAGCACCAAAAGTAGTGAGTATGGGACTTGGTCTAAATGAGGCGACTGAAAATCGTCCTGTTCCCCTCATTACACGCCCCACTAGCTCATATCCCAGAACTGACGCTGTGAGCACTTCCTCTCCAGAAGATCCTTGTTCTTCTCCGACACCTAAAGCTGAAGATATCACTGTACTTCCAGGATGTACAAGGCCGGATAATATATCATCCTGCACAATACCATGAATCATTACACCATTTACTAAAACCGCATCGAGCAATTCCGTCTTTGTTTTATGACCGATTAACGTGGAATCTCCAGGATTCGCTTTTGCTATTTGAAAAGCAACTTTGGAATGTGGAAGATCACGCCCGGCAATGGCACAGCTGATAGCGTCAAGGAAGCGGAGCTTGATGAGTTCCCTTACTTCTTGAGATAAGTCCTGGTAATTTATCTTGTTGATAAATTCTGCAAGCTTTTCGGACACAGTTCTCTGTTTCATTTATCCCTCCATATCTATGTAATCTTTTCTTCCTTTGTAATCATCGACGTATTTGAGGTTTACTGGTTTCAAGTGCCTGGTTTCAGGTTCAGGAAAAACGCAGTGACAACTCAAAGCTGTGTGTATGACGAGGACCTTGAGGTCAAAAAAAGCTATGATGTCTGATTGATGAATGTACATCCAGTCTTCTTCTCTTCTGATGTCCGATACCTGAAACCTGACATCTGAAACCAATATGAGAGTATTCGTAATGATACATTTTCACATTACAAGAGCATCAGTGATAAGACCTGAAAACGGTTACTTTCCTGTCCGCTAAAATATGTATGACCAAAGGTTACAAGTAACAGAAATATTTATAAAAGTCAAAGCCTCTGTTTCCTATGGAAATATCTCCTGCTATTTCCGGGCTATCACGACCTGATCAATGGGTTTTCTCCTGCCTGAACCTTTGGACTCTGCCGGACGCCCCAGAGCAATGACAGCCATCAATTCCAGGTTCTCAGGAACTTCAAGAATGGCTTCCACCTGCTCTCTATTTTTGAGAATTTCTCCCAGCCAGACTCCTCCAAGCCCAATATGGTGAATTGTGAGCAACATGTTTTGTATACATGCACCAATTGCTTGAATATCCTTTACCCGATCATAACTTTCCGAAATATCAAGAAACACCGAAATACATATGGGAGCATTCTCTATTATGTGAGAATATTTTGTTTGTCTAGACATCTCATCTAAGATATCTCTGTTTTGGATGATCACAAACCTCCATGGTTGATTATTGAGACCCGAAGGTGCCCAGGTGCCCATTTCTATGATGGTATTTACCAAGTCCTCATCTACGGCCTCACAGGTAAATCTCCTGATACTACGACGGCCTTTAATTACTTTCAACATTTATTTTTACCTCCTTTTTTACCATCTACTACTGGAAAATTCCATACATACTGATCTTCATTTCCACTCACAGTATCATCGGATTCGAAATATGAACAATCTATGATTTTTGCCTTCAAGTCAAGTTGCTCACATGGTATGATATCAAAAATGTAACAGACTCAATCCTTACTCGACACGACAACAGAGAATGTGACAATGAAACTTGGTTTTATAACAAATTACTCGGACAAGTCCATTGCGTTTGCCAAGGAGGTTGGATTTACGAGTGTTCAGTTGCTTGCTTCTCCTGGTTCAGTTCTGGATGCCGACAGGACAACTGACGAGGACGTGACAAGGATTCAAGAAATCCTGGAACAAAATGGGATTACAGTCTCGGCACTTGGCTATTATGCCAATCATCTTGACCCAGACCCCGGCAAAAAAAAGAGGATAAATGACTACTTCATCAATGTTATTCACCTCTGTAATCGAATGGGTGTCGGAATAATAGCTACCTTTGGCGGAAGAGATCCTGAAAAATCCATATCCGACAACATCCCTCTGTTTAAGGATGTATTCTCTTCTTATGTCATAGAAGCAGAAACCAAAGGATTGAAGATAGCTATCGAGAACTGCGTCACCATGTGTGGATTCCCCTTCCGAGGTTCAAACATAGCATACTGCCCCCAGGCATGGGATCTCATGTTTGATGCTGTTGAATCCGCCGCACTTGGACTCGAGTTGGACCCGTCACATTTGCATTGGCTGGGCATAGATTATACAAAGGCTATATATGATTATAAAGAAAAAATCTATCATGTCCATGCTAAAGACACCGAAATATTCGAAGATCAGTTGTTGAAAACCGGGATCTATGGAAAGGGATGGTGGAGGTTCCGTATACCCGGCTTGGGGAATATCGATTGGAACAGCTTCTTTACTGCTCTTTATGATATCGGGTATAATGGGGGAGTGGATATTGAGCACGAAGATTCCCTTTTCCGGGGAGAAAAATTTGAAAAAGGGTTGATTTTAGGGTTCGAATTTCTCTCTCAATTCATATTCTGAGATTTTCCATGGTGAAGAGCATACACTTTCTTGTGTACCTTCTATTTTCCAGTAAATCATGTTACGTAATGTCTTAGAATATCAGTCTCTGTAACGAGACCGATCAATCTATCATCTTTTTGTACTGGCAAACACCCAATCTTCTCTTTCAGCATAATTTTTCCTGCTTCTTTCACATCTACCTCAGGGGAAATGGTTCTTACCTCTTTCACCATGACTTCTTTTACCGAAACAGTTTTCAGAAAATCCCTCTTTGCTTTCTCCCCATACCCCAAAGCTGAGGCAAGAGAAGCCTTGAAAAGATCTCGCTGGGTGACTATTCCCACAACTTTTTCATCTTCAACCACTGGCAAGTGTCTTATTCTGCCCAATTTCATGATATCATCAGCCAAGCTTAACTCTTCATTTGCCTTCAGTGTAGTCACCTCTTTGGTCATAATGTCTTTTACTTTTCCCATGACATATCCTTTCCGGGCTGATATTAAATGCGTAGAACGAATGATCATTATAGAATTATGAGTTTCATTTACTGGTTGTTTTATCAATGAGATTACTGATAGAACTTTGATTGGCTTGCCACAACAATCTATCTTTCATTCTTAATTCCTAACTCTTTAATTCACAATTGCCCTTACTTGTGTATATATCATCATGGTTTTTGGGAGTCAATTCGATTTTGGATTTTTGTTGAATATGGATATTCCTGGAGGCCACTTCTTACACAATACGGCATTTCACATGCTCCGACCCCAACAAGGATTATATCTTGACTCACCTCACTAAATCTGATAAAAAACTCATTCTAGAATGTTTTCCTTTAAGGGTCTGTAAAGGAATAACCATTGCATAGGGCGATCAGTTTGAGATCAGATTCATTCGATCCGAAAACACAAAATCAGAAGAATAGTCGAACCTATCATGAGGATTCTATGTTTGAAGATCGAGCAGAGATCGCCTGAAGATAAGATGGTAAAAATGAAAGTTATTTCTACTCAAGCCCTAACCCCAGAGGGAGATGAAGAATGGATTATGACCTTAGTGAGGAACAGAAAATACTGAGAAAAACCGTACGAGATTTTGCGGAAAAAGAAATACAGCCCGTAGCTGCAGATTTGGATGAGAAACAGTCTTTTTCATACGATATCGTAGATAAAATGGGAAATATTGGTATAATGGGCATACCGATCCCCGAAGAATATGGGGGTGGCGGTGCGGATTACGTGTCTTATATTATTGCGGTTGAAGAACTTGCAAGAGTAGATGCATCTTCGGCCATCACAATGTGTGCTCATACATCCTTGGGAACTATGCCTATTTATTATTACGGGACGGAAGAACAGAAACAAGAATGGCTGCCGAAGCTCACTTCCGGTGGCATGCTGGCATCCTTCGGCCTTACGGAACCAAATGCAGGTTCTGATGCCGGAGCAACAAATACGACTGCAAACCTACAGGGGAACAACTGGATCATAAACGGCTCAAAGTGTTTCATAACAAACGCTGGAACAAAAATAAGTGGCATTGTGACAATAACCGCTAAAACAGGCTCACGAAAAGACGGCAGAAGCGAGATAGAATGCATATTGATTCCCAAAGAAACTGAGGGATACAATATTGGATCCCACTACCAAAAGATGGGATGGCGCTGGTCTGATACGAGGGAACTGTCATTTGTGGATTGCTGCGTTCCCAAAGAAAATTTATTGGGAGAGAAAGGCCATGGATTACGCCAGATGTTGGAAATCCTCGATGGTGGAAGACTCAGCGTTGGAGCTATGGGACTGGGAGGTGCTCAAGGGGCATTCGAAATGGCGTTGAAATATTCTAAAGAGAGGTTTCAGTTTGGAAAACCAATCAGTAGTTTTCAAGTAAATGCATTCAAACTGAGTGATATGCTGACGGAAATTGAAATGGCACGATTGCTTCTCTATAAAGCCACATGGCTGAAAGATCGAGACAAACCCTTTATCAGAGAAGCGGCAATGGCAAAGCTTGTCTGTTCTGAAACAATGGGAAGGGTGGTCAATCAAGCTTTACAACTGCACGGCGGATACGGATATATGAAAGAATATCCCATTGAGAGGTTTTATAGAGACCAGAAGGTACTCGACATTGCCGAAGGGACATCTGAGATTCAACGTATAGTGATATCAAGGACCATTGGATGTTAGGGGGACGAATATGAGTGTTTTGGTGGTGGGTTCTGTTGCTCTTGATACCGTAGAGACGCCTTTTGGAAAGGTAAATGATGTTTTAGGAGGGTCGGCAGTATATTTCTCCACTGCAGCCAGTTACTTTGCTGACATCAATTTGGTCGCTGTTGTGGGGGATGACTTTCCAGATGAACATATCGATTTTTTACTCAGTAAAAAAATCGATATCAAAGGATTACAGAAAGAATCAGGAAATACATTCAGATGGGAAGGAAGATACGGCTTTGACCTGAATGAAGCCCATACTCTCAATACTGAATTGAATGTCTTTCAGGACTTTAATCCTACCATACCCCAGGAATACAGGTGCACTGAATATGTTTTTCTCGCCAATATTGATCCGGAGCTCCAATCTGAGGTTCTTAAACAGGTACGGAAGCCTAAACTTGTTGCATGTGATACCATGAACTTCTGGATAGAGCACAAACCAAACGAACTGAAAAAAACCATTGAGAATGTAGATATTCTGATCATAAATGAAGCAGAGGCCAGAGAATTTACCTGTGAATCCAACCTGGTGAAAGCGGCTACAGCTATCCTCTCCATGGGGCCGAAAACCCTGATAATTAAGCAAGGCGAATATGGAGCACTTATGTTTACCGAAGGATCCGTATTTTCTGCGCCTGCCTATCCTCTTGAGGACATCTTTGATCCTACCGGTGCCGGGGACAGCTTTGCAGGCGGATTCATGGGTTATTTGGCGAATACGCATAATCTGGAAAATATGGGTATTCGCCAGGCTGTTATTTTCGGAAGTGTCATGGCTTCTTTTAATGTGGAAGATTTCAGCTTGAACAGGATGAAGAATTTAACCTATGATGAAATAGAATCCAGGTACAAAAGATTTAAAGAATTAACTCATTTTGATGATTTGTGAAGGGACAGGCAGCATATGTCTAGAAGATTCTTTTTGTTTTTCATCTCAATTACATTCTTATTGAGCTTCAATGGATGTGCTGAAAATAAGGTAGCTTTAAAAGACAAGTCTTTAGTACATCTGAGATTGGGTGTATCTTATTTTCGTGAAGGTGATACTACATCTGCATTAAGGGAACTCATTGAAGCTGAAAAGCTGAATCCTGATGATCCCCAGGTGTATAATGTCCTCGGTTTGATATACTTCAAGAAGAAAGACTATGAAAAAGCTATCAGTTATTTCAATACAGCATTACACGTGAAACCGGATTTTTCCGAAGTCCGAAATAATTTGGGAGCACTCTATCTTGAATTGAGGAAGTGGGACAATGCAATCTTTGAGTTTAAAAGGGCTCTCAGTGATGATCTTTACCGTACTCCAGAGCGAGCGTACAGTAATATTGGGTGGGCGTATTACAAGAAGAGAGACATTGGAAAAGCAATAGATAATTATAAGAAGGCATTGGACATTTCACCTGATTTCCTTCTCGCACGTTACAACCTTGGGATCAGTTATCTCAGTATAAATGAGTTGGACAAAGCTATTCATGAGTTAAAAATGGTGATAAAGCAAAACCCTGACTACTTTGATGCCCATTATCAACTTGGATTAATATACTTCAATTTGAAAAAGAGAGAAGAAGCTAAGCGAGAATTTGACAAAGTCATCAGCACTGCTCCTCCTGGTGAGACCAGGGATTCGGCTCAAACGTATTTGGACCTTTTGAAATAATTACAGGTTCTTTGGAAAGATTTTCAAAGAACTCAAATATATTTTGAGCCACCTCTCTACTTATCCCGGAAACCAATCTTAATTCATCCGTCTGAGCCGCTTTAATTTTCTTTAAGCTTCCAAAATGTTTAAGAAGGGCCTTCTTTCTTGCAGATCCCACACCCGGTATGTCATCAAGTATAGACCTTGTGCTCTGTCTCTTTCTGAGTTTCTGATGATACGTTATGGCAAAACGGTGGGCCTCATCCCTGATCTGTTGGAGCAGAAAAAGGGCTTTGGAATTCTTTTTGAAGAGTATGGGATCTCTTTTCCGTGGAATGAACACCTTATCCCTGTCTTCACCCTTGGCAAGACCTGCGGCATCTAAATGGTCTATATTGAGTTCCTTGAAAACCCTCATAACAGCATTTAACTGCCCTTTGCCGCCGTCAACAATTACCAGATCAGGCAGATCATCTGTTGCAGACAATCCTGAATATCTTCTCTTTACGACTTCATACATCATTTTACAGTCATCTGCCTGATCAACGGTCTTGATCTTGAAATGTCGATATCCTTGTTTCTCAGGTCTCCCTTCTCTGAAGCTCACCATGGAACCAACGGCCAATATGCCTGAAATATTTGAAATATCAAAGCACTCGATCCTTACAGGAAGTCTTCTGAGGGAAAGGCTTTTCTGAATCTCCCCTAATGTCTCCTGCTCAATGTTGCGAACAAGCTGTCTCTCCAAAAACGAGTTTTTTGCATTCTCAGTCACCATCTTGATAAGGTGAAACTTTTCCCCTTTCTGAGGGATATGTATCTTCACCTTCCTTCCCTTTTTCTCTGAAAACCATTCTTCCACCAATTCTTTGTCCTCTATGTCCACAGGAATGAGGATCTCTTGAGGGATGAATCTGTCTTCACCATAATACTGTTTGAGAAATGAGGAAAGAACATCCTTGTTGGTTAATTCCAGTTTTTTCAGTGTAAAAGATTGAGTGTCCACAAACACGCCGCCTCTCATGATCATAATCAAAAATTCCATGACTTCTTTATCCCTGTGAAAGGCAAATACGTCCCTGTCTATCTTTGAAAATGAAACCATTTTCTGTCTTTCGATTGTCTTTTCTATAGATGAAATCTGATCTCTAATCCTTGCTGCCTCTTCAAAATTCAAAGTATCCGATGCTTCTTTCATCCTCGAGAACAATAGCTTTAAAAGTTCCTGCTTTTTACCTTCAAGAAAGAGGACTACTTCTTTAATACATTTTGTGTAATTCTCTTCGTCTATGAGTCCGCAACAAGGTGCGGAACATCTCTTGATCTGATAGAGCAGACAAGGACGAATCCTGTTATTAAAAAAAGAATCCGAACAAGTTCGTATGAGGAAGGTCTTAGATATCATCTTGACCGTATCCTTTAATGCATTGCTGGAAGAATAAGGACCAAAATACCTGGCACCGTCTTTTTTGACCTTCCTTACCATGGAGAGTCTTGGGAATCTATCATCTGTTTTGAGTCTGAGACTGAAATACGTTTTGTCATCTTTAAGGTTGACGTTGTATACAGGTTTATACTTCTTAATGAGGCTGTTCTCAAGAATCAATGCTTCTTTTTCCGTGTCGGTGATGATACACTCTATATCTGCCACTTGATTTTTTAGAAACCGAATGAGATATCTGGAGTCATCCACTCTGTTGAAATATGATCGCACACGATTTCTGAGGTTTTTTGCCTTACCGATATACAGAGGATCCCCGTGCTCATCTTTCATGATGTAAACACCAGGACGGACAGGCAACCTCATTATCTTTTCTTCCATACCCCCAAATACGTCCACCATTACACTTTTATCTCTTCCTTACGGGGAATTGTCCTCGCCCCTCTCTTTGTCACAGAAATCGAGGCAACCAGATTGGCAAATTTGATTGCTTCTTCCAATTGTTCATGTTCCAACAAAGCGCTCATAAAGCCTGCTGCAAAAGCATCACCAGCTCCTGTGGTATCTATTGCCTGAACTTCCACAGCAGGGAAATTCCTGACTGAATCCCTGGTTATTAATACTGCGCCTTTCGATCCTTTCGTTATGATAACCACTTCCGGTCCATATTCCAAAAGCTTTTTCCCCGCCTTTTCTTCCTTCAAATCCGTAAGTGTCTCGGCTTCGATTTGGCTGGGCATAATAATATGGCACTTCTTGAGTATTTCCTTCAGGATATGAAGCCCCCTTTCGGCAAGCATTAATCCTGGGTCCAATATCACCCTTGCGCAATGATCAAACGCCACTTGAGAAGCGAATTCCAAAGCGTCGAGTGCTTCATCACCGATCAAACTTGTAATATGCAGAAATCTCGTCTCTTTTACATAGTCAACCGGCACGAATGATCTATTAAACTTTTCGGACACTCCTTTCGAGGTATACAGTATCCTTTCTCCGTTTGGATTGATTGCAGCAAAGACCATTCCACTGCTTCCTTCCAGCTGTATCAGATGAGACACATCCACACGTTCTCTCTTCAACTCTTCGGCAAGCATCTCTCCGAAATGATCGGTACCGATTGCTCCCACAAAGCCGGATGGATGGCCGAGTCTGGAGACACCCACTGCAGTATTTGCTGCTGAACCCCCATGAAGAATCGATAATTCCTCAACTGGAATTTCTTCATCCTCGGATGGAAACCTGTTCACTTTTGCAATAAGATCCACATTAATTGCGCCTATGGAGATTACATCTAACATAGAAACACCTCTGTCCTGTATCAGGTTCAATCAGGGTCATATCCTCAAAAAACTGTTTTAATCAATCTTAAAGAGTCCCCGAAAAATGGCAATTTATCAATATTTAACCTAAGTTATGTAAACTTTTGAGTTCGTTTCCAGCGCTAGTCTCTCTCTTCCTGGTAAGCAGCATTTCTAATTGTACATTTTCACCAGATAAAAATCAATGGTAACACGGAAAACGATTACTGATGTTCCAAGTGTGAAGAGACAGCGTCAAAGTGGAAAAGATATGGGCAGGAAAATGTGAAAGATGTAACGCATTGGAAAAAGAACGACTTCTTAAAAATTTCTGTATGTCTGTATGGGAGGTTATGCCTTCCGCTTTGAAAGCAGACATTTTCGACTACAGAGGAAGGGAAAGATGAAGAGGAGAGGTTGAAAGAAAGCATCTCCTCTCCCTCTCCAGTCTATTTTTCAAAGTATTCGGCCATTTCAGAAGGGTAGAGATGGGGGGTTTCGATCCAGTCACTGAGACCTTTGACAGCTCCACCTTTTACCTGGTAGAGTCGAATTGCATTACTGCCCCTGCGATCATTGGGCCGTATTGTAACAGGATATCCGAGATCAAAGTCTCCTTTATAATTCTTTAAACGTTCGAATCCGTACTTGATGTAGTTCTCCCCGGTAAGCCCTTCATACCCCTTTGCCTTGTATGCCAATTTGGTTGCTCCCATTATGACCTCAGCAAAATGAAAGCCTCGAATGTATCCCTCAACAAGTTTTTTTCCTCTGTACTTTAATCTGAGTTCATTGAGCTTTTTTATGCCAGGATGGTCATCCACCTCCATGTATGTATATGTATCGAATACATAACCCTCTAGCATATCTGCAGGCACTCTCCGAAGCATTTCAGTTCCCATTGTCCACCAGAATGCAGCAACTCCGATCTTTCCACGCAAGCCAAGGGTGTTGAAGTTCTTAATAAATACGGTGCATATCTGGCTGAGCCCTTGAACCCATATCCAGTCCACACCCTTGTCTCTCAGTCTCAGAATCTGGGGGGTAAGATCTATGGGCACAACCGGGGCGAATTCCTGACCAACAACCTCCACACCTATCTTCTTACCGAATAATTGTCCCGGTTTGATTGCTGCTCTTCCATAAGCAGTATCAGGGCCAATTATCCCCACTTTAGGGATGCCTGACTTCCCCTTCTTCTTCCAATCTTCAAGGACCCATTTTAAAAAAGCACCGAACGAATCTGCATATGTGGAACCGTCGAGAAAAATATTACCAGGTGGATAGATCTGAGGATCACTCTGCCCAATATTATAACAGGCGATACCGTCCTTGGTCAGGGTCTTCTTCAGAGCTTCTCCGTCCGGTGATGAAAACAGCGCAAGAAATTGACATCCTGCTCGTTTAAATCTCTTGTAATGAGACCACGTTCGAGACATCATATTTCCCGTTTCTCCCCAGGGTATCTTAAAGAGATGACCGTCCAGGCCTCCCTTTTCATTCATATACCGATAATAATCTTGAGTTCCTTCGAATATTTCCGGAACAAGCACGCCATATGGGCCGGTAAGATCAATGATATAGAAGTGCTTTATCGAAGGCTTTGCCTCCGCGAAAAAAGTGAACCCTGAA